>WAON01000224.1 GCA_015521265.1 Desulfurococcales archaeon | reverse complement strand
TTATCCGCCTCCCTAGCTTCGGGCCTCCTAGGCTTATTCACCGTTTTCCTAGTACATGGGATCGGTGATTACCCCCTTTATACGTGTGATCCGTCTAGGTTCGGCATAGTTGTTGTGAATCCAAGCTCCAGCGTCTTCATTATGGGTGGGAGCCTCCTCCTATCGAAGATTGCCGGAATGATCGTTGGGTTCGCGGTTTTCCTATGGATTTATAAGGGCTTTCTTGAACGCTTCCTCGAGGATTGAAAAAAGGGTATGTCCTGGTTTGTTAGGGTAGTGTAATAAAGTTTTTATATGTAATCTTTTAATAACATATTATTAGTTGGTTACAGTGGTGGTGGGTTGTTGTGCGAGTCGTATGCGAAGCTCTTAGATGCACTCGGGCACCCGTTAAGGCTGAGGATTATATCACTACTAGCTAGGGAGGGGAGGCCCATGTATTTGAGCGAGATAGCTTCTAAGCTAGGGGTTAGCAGGGCCCTGGCGAAGATTCATTTATTGAAGCTCGAGAAAGCCGGTATTGTCCGTAGTAGGGTTGTACTGGTTGATCAGGATTCTGCTAGGGCTTTGAGGTTCTACGAGCTAGTCTATTTTAAGGAGGAGGTTTCACCGGAGAGGATCATGGAGGTGTGCGGGAAGTGAGAGCTGGGGCTCTGGCTGCAGTAATCGTATCCTACTGGCTAGCTATAGCAGGAGTAATGGGCATCTACCTCTGGAGAATTGGCGCAGACTTATGGTTCTATATAATCTTCATAATACTCGTAGTAATCGGTGCGGGATTAACCATCGTAGTCATGGGTATGGCTGGAGCCTTCTCGAGCATGGACTTCATGGGCGATACCTTCTCCGAATTGACTAGTAAGAGGTATGAGGAGAAAATCGATAAGATGCTTAGGGATATCGAGGAAATGAAGAAGATGATCGAGGAGATAAGGAGGGAGTTTGAAGAGTAAACCCTATTACTATGATTAATCCTAAAGACTCCATGGATAAGGGGGGATAATACAATACTAGCCGCGGGGAATGGGATGAAGCAGGAAGTAATCGTGGCGGATAACCTGGTTAAAAAATATGTTACGAAGAAGCGGAAGGGACTACTGCGTGGTGAGAAGCAAGTAGTTGAAGCACTGCGGGGGGTAAGCTTCAAGATCCATCGTGGTGAAATAGTAGGGCTACTGGGCCCTAATGGTGCTGGTAAAACAACCACGGTGAAAATCATTTCAACACTACTAATACCAGACTCCGGCGATGCATGGGTAATGGGGCACCACGTTGTTAGGGAGGCTAAAAGGGTTAGGGAGAAGATCGGGATAATGCTGACCGTTGAGAAAGGCTTCTATAACAAGTTGACGGGTAGGGAGAACCTTGAATACTTCGCAGCCCTCTACGGGCTAAGCGGTGATGAGAGGCGTAGGAGGGTAGAATACTTGTTGAAGCTTGTGGGCTTGGAGGAGTTGGGGAGTAGTGATAGATTATTCGAAGAGTATAGTCTGGGTATGAAGGCTAGGCTTGGATTCGCAAGGGCCCTCCTAAGGGATCCCCCGGTACTGTTGCTTGACGAGCCAACGCTTGGACTCGACCCTCCTAGCAGTAGGCGTATACGAGAACTTGTTAAAAAGCTAGCACATGAAGAGGGTAAAACAATACTGTATACAACTCATAACATGTTCGAGGCTGAAATAGTCTGTGATAGGATACTGTTGATAAATAAGGGCAGGATCGTTGCCGAGGGAACCCCGGAGGAGTTGAAGAACATGATACCGAGGCTGAAGACGATTAACATAGTGGTGAAGGGTGATCAACGGGTAGGAGAATTGATCAAGGGTATGGGTATTGAGAAGTACGAGGCTAAGCCTATTGATGGATTACTCTCGATCCGTATCAATATACAGAAGCCGGAGGAGATACTTGACCCATTGATTAAGAAGATCGTGGGCAACGGCTACGAGATCGTATCCCTAAAAATCGAGGAGCCAACCCTGGAGGATGTATTCATATACTTCGCGGAAAAGACGAGCAGGTAGTCCGGGATAATTGAGGGGAAGCGGGTTTTGAGTAGGTTTAGCCTCTTCCTAAACGTTTTATGGGCCGAGTCCTACGCATTGTTCACCGAGATTTTCCGTCGTAAACACATATTGATCATGATGAGCCTATACCCCTACATGCTCCTAGTATTCATACTCATCATTGGTTATAGTGTTGGTAGCCGGCAAGTATTTATTCAGAGGCTCGGCGTTGCACCAGAGGTATTCTTCCTAGCAAGCGGATACCTATTAATGGCTGTTCTTGGTAGTAGTGATGACCTGTTATGGAGGCCTCTTTATGATGACTGGCTCGGCATAACACCATACTTGATCATAAGCCCAGTTCCAAGGCTCTACCGTTTCCTAGCAGTCCCGCTTCCCAGGCTTGTTATAGCGTTGATAACAGGTTTGACTAGCCTGTTACCATTAATGATCTGGTACTACGGCTTCTACGGCTTGGTTGAGTCTTTAGCTGTGATAGTGATGACGCTCGTCGCAACGATCGTGTTCGTGCCCTTCATTATGGCTGTTATTGGTGTTATCTATACTTATGGGAAGGAGCAGTGGAGGGTTTTGAATATTCTTAGGCCCCTGCTATTAATCCTCCTGGGGGTGTATTATCCGAGGTTCCTAATGCCTCTCGGAGCATATATTGCATCAGCACTAGTGCCTCCAAGCCATGTTGTTGAAGCTGTGCAGAGACTGTTGATCGGGAGGCTTGACGTAATGTATAGCCTAATGCTCTTCGGCGCGGCGATCGGCTTGTTCATAGCCTATATACCCGCCGGGATATACTCGATCAGCCTCTGGGAGAGGAATAAGCTGAAGCATGGGGTGAAGACGGAGTGATCGAGGCTGTCAAGGCTGTTTTCAAAGCCTATGTTACGGCGGAGCTGATCCGTAGGAGCGGGTTCCTATACAGTATATTATCGATGAGTCTATGGATACTATTATTCATAGCACCGATAAGCCTATTCACACCGGCAAACACTGATAGGGGATTGATCGCTGGCTATGCTTTCCTAGCAGTACTAGTATTCTCCTCTTACAGCACGGCTACATGGGATTGGGCATGGGAGATTAGGTGGCTTATTAGGAATGGGATACTCGAGTACGTAGTTGCTAGTGGCCGGAACATACTAGTATTATACGCCGGTGTAGCACCGGTAAGCCTAACATGGCTCGTGTTAGCACTTGGCGGAACTTATCTCGTATTAGCTGCTATAATGGCTCCACCGGCCTTCCTAGTAACGGATCCACTAATACTATTAGCAGGCCTAGCCCTGCTAGCAATAGTATTATTTGCACACTCCCTAATCCTAGGGGGAACAGTGATTAGTGTAGGTACTAGTGGGCCGGTAATGGAGATTACTAGCTGGATACTGCCGATAGCAACCGGCGGACTAGTACCACTG
>WAON01000223.1 GCA_015521265.1 Desulfurococcales archaeon | reverse complement strand
CCTCCTAGGACTAACCAAACTCACAATCATACTAAGCACCAGAGGAGGAATCAGAACCTACGTAATCGGCTACGTACCCAAAACCATCACCGAAGAACGAACTGCCGACATAGAAAGAATAGCCAAATCAAACTAACGAAAACACTAAGCCTTACTAAATTACTAAAACTACACTAAACTCACAAGCCCAAGGGGCTAAAACAGGGCGCCGGCCTTTGGAGCCGGAGGTCCCGGGTTCAAATCCCGGCGGGCCCGCCACAAACACTTCTTAGTCGTAGCTAAATCCTAAGAGGGAATATACTGGTCTGGAGGACCCTAGGCCTAGCCAGGATTTCCTCAGCCCGGATAATCACGAGGTATAATCATGTGCCTAAGGCATCCAAGCCCGCTAGGATCTCTAAGGTATAACCTTAAGCCAAGGAACTCTCTTAAAGTCCTCATCAAAGGTGAGAATAGTGTCTATACCGTAGTGCCTAGCTGTTATTGCTATTAAAGCATCTCCTGGAAGAAGGTTGTAACTTCTCATGACTTCTAGAAGCTCTTCTAGGCTACCTTTATCTTCTAAGACGACTACTCCCAGTTCTTTTATTAGCCCTTCAACGTCGTCCATGGCATTGAAGAATTCGCTAATGCCATGCTTCCTTATATATTCTCGTAGCTGGTCTAGCCTCCTGATATTGAGTCTCCTCAATGCATCAAGCCTTATGAGGGTAAAGATTATCTCGTCGATAACTCTAAGCGATACTGTAAAGTCCTTCCCCTCAATTAGTATTTGCTTCACCTTGGAAGCATAAGGCTCAACACGATGGAGATAGTACACAATGGCATTAGTGTCTAGCAGTATCACTGGGCTTCGGCCTCCAACATGAATTCATCTAGAAGCTCCTTTGGTGCACTACCCCGTTTCCCATAAAACTTTTCGACGATTTTCTTCCTATCCTCAAGGCTCTCTATCCTAATTAAGACTTCCTCTCCTTCTTTAAGCTGGACAGGCTCGAGAAGCCTTAATGCCCCCTTCTCATACCTTGCCCTAACTACCTTAGACAACTCGAGTACCCCCATCCTTATTTGGTCCTCCAACCAATATACTTTCGCAAGCCCGGGCGTTTCCAGATTATCAGGAGTGGCATCATTAGTGATAATCACCTATGAAGAATGTTTCCAGTCTATGGTTCCTGCTGGGAACATCGTTTTTATATCCTTGGCCTTTGGAGCCGGAGGTCCCGGGTTCAAATCCCGGCGGGCCCGCCACTGACCTCAAATTTTCATATTTGTTTAATCTTGAGGAAAACTTCAATAGTTAGTATTGCATGACCTAAACTTTTAGGGTTTTCTCGCTTCTACTAGATAATATGGCCAGAAAGCAAGCCATTTATTGAGGAGAATTCCCCATTCAACGCACAGGTAATTACCGTGCTTCTTAATCTCATCTACTGGCGGTAGAGAGCTGTAGAGCGCGTTTTGCTTCAACAGCTTCTGTCCCCTCTTAGTATTGCGGAGCTTGGGGTCTAGGCCTTCATCAACTATAACTATCTTTGCACCGGGCCTAGCGACTCTAAACATCTCCTTGATAGCGAGTTCCTTCTCCTCGAAAGTGTTTATACCACCCACATGGAAGACTCCATCAAAGTAACTATCTTTCAGAGGTAGATGAGAAGCGTTAGCCCTAATTAACGCAACATTCTGGTACTTTTTAGCAATCTTCCTAGCGTATCTCAGCATACTAATCGATATGTCAACTCCCACTACCAGACCGTTCTCCCCAACCATCTTCCTCAATATAGGGAGATTCTTACCAGTACCCGTTGCAACATCAAGAACCCTGTCTCCCTTTCTTAGCTCTAGTAGCTTGGCCCATTTCCTCCGAGCCCTCGTTTCTAGCCCAAGCGTAAAGATTGGAATTATTCTATGGAAAAGCCTATAGTACTGCTCAGCATTCTCATCGTACCACTTCATCCACTGCCTATCCCTACCAGAGACTAGGGAGTCTGGAAGCATATCTATAATACCATCGCTGCTTACGCTATAGACATGCCCACATTTAGTACACTGTAACTTGCCCTTATCCAGAAAAACTAATGGCCCTCTGCAGAGAGGACACCTGAGAAATTCCAGTACTACCTCATCATACTGTTGCATAGATCATCGCCTCCCTACGGGATTACTTTAAGCCATGGAACTCGCTTGAAGTCCTCGTCGAATGTTGCTAGCGTTTCTATACCCCTATGCTTGCAGGTTAAGACTATTTGAGCATCGTTTGGCGCTAGTCTGTAAGCATTAATCGTCTCGACAAGTTCGTCTGGGTTCTGGTAATCCCTTATTACAGCTACCTTGAAGTCCCTAATGAAGCCGCTCACCCTCTCTATGGCTTCTTCAGGGAATCCATGTTTTGCTATGTGCCTCCGAAACGAGTATTTCCCCTTAACACCGTATTTTATTCTAGCAATCTTTGCGCCTGTAGTGTAGAGCAACTCGTTGTACACTATCATAGGGATAGCCATACCTTCAATAATTGCTTCCCTGATGATTTTCTCTGAGGCGCTAGTTAGCTCTGTTTCGAAGAGGAAATGATAGATGACGTTTGTATCGAGGCATATCATTGGGCTTGAGCCTCCTCCTCGAGCTCCCGGAACTCCTCAACAGAGGATTTCCCAAGACCACCCCTATATTTCTTGATTAGTTCATCGATATCCTCTTCCACAATAACCTTATACTCCTTGCCCTCCTCAAGGTCTACGTTACCTAAAGGCTTCAGCACCCCATCCTCATACCTTACACGTATAACCTTAGACAATCTCAGCCCCCGTCTGGATATTATATACATGTTAGGGCAATTAGCCTTTTCTTGCAGAGATGTTTCCAGATTATCCTCCCTGATATCCAAATACGGATAATTGTTTGTGAAGAGTGTTTCCATCTAATGGTTTCTGTTGGAAACATTGTTTATAAGTCCTAGGCATTCGGAGCCGGAAACCCTAGGTTCAGATCTCGGTGGACCTACCACTTACATCCAAGAAGCAGGCTCAAATAGACCGCGTATTTTTAAGCAACTGAACTATCTCAGTAGCTCCCAATAACTCCTACAATGCTAAGTCTAGTAGCAAACAGAACTAGGCAACTATTTCGGTTAGGTTTTATGTTAAGGTTTCTATTACAGCTACAGTAAATATAAGTAACTT
>WAON01000222.1 GCA_015521265.1 Desulfurococcales archaeon | reverse complement strand
ATTTGGCGACGCATTATGATAAACTTAACCATACATGTATCATTAAGTGTTTTATTATTGGTAGTTTTATCAGCATCATTATCTAACATATTGGTAGTCTCCGCGACAAATAATCCAATTATAAACGATAAGAATGAATATTTAGGACTTAGTGATCTAAAGGGGTTTAAAACGTACATATTCAACGTTATGCCTGCTGATGGCTTATATGGTAACAAGATATTGTCAATCACTGGGCTTCCGCAGTCAAACCACTGGATCATTTATCATAATCCTCTTAGAGACTACGTTTATTCAACATCGATTAGTATTGGGGGTTATCGCGGATTATTCAAGATTACCAGCAGTGGATACGTTTATTACAAGCTAGCCCGTGGAAATAGGTTTCCGCCATTAATCAATAATATTAGTAGAGATATTGACTTAATTAGGAGGCTTCTCAGCGGAGTAGTTAATATTACTGGTAATATATCAGTCAAGTATGCAGGTATTGCCGGTACTATTAGACCTATTGGCTCCAAAGGGAAAATCGTATGGAGTTATGATACATGCTTTAATCCGCATACTGGAAAATGGATCTCTAAGGAGACAACCTCTAAATACAAGATTATTAATCGGAGGAATACATATATTGTTAAGATCGGGAACTTATCATGGCCTTATAAAATAAGTATACGTTGGGGAGAAATCGATGGTAGCATAAAACCCGTTTATATAACTGGATTATTCTCGAGAATAATTGGCGGTAAGAGCTTTACTATAGACGAAAAACTGTTAAGGAAAATACTTGTAGCGTATAATGATGTCATTATACATCATAAGTTCATATCCAGGAAATTGGCGAAAATCCTCTATGCTAATAATATAGAAGACTTAGTAGTTGTCAGGATGTATTATGATACA
Organism: Desulfurococcales archaeon; assembly: GCA_015521265.1. GTDB lineage: Archaea > Thermoproteota > Thermoprotei_A > Sulfolobales > Desulfurococcaceae > WAON01. Next base: position 1,958 of record WAON01000222.1, on the reverse strand, counting down.
TTCTATATTAACAACTCCTACTATCTAACACCCACATTTGAACTAACTACTAAATCATATATTGAAAAATACGGTCCCGAAAGATACATTGTAGTCCACTTATTCCCTAGGAAAGCATATGGAGAAATAAGGAGTATAACTGAGGAGCTAATATATTCACAGCTAGGCAGAGAGGTACCAGACATCCTGTTTAATAAAGATGATATTTTTAGTTCCAGCGAATCCCCGAATCGAACAGTTTCTCTGTTCGCGATAACTACATCGTCATTAATGATAGGAGTGGTTTTATACATAAAACTAAGGAAGATCTCAAGAAGAGAGTAAATATTATAAGAACATACACTAATGGTGTTTTTCACCCATACTCCTATACCTAGATGATTTTATTAGCTACGACGTAATCGTATAAATATAGGTGGGGTGACTGTTCTATGGAGAAGGTGTCTCTACTAATTAGTAATGGTCTTGTTGTAACGATGGATGGTAAGCGTAGGATCCTTAATCCCGGCTATGTTGCGATTGATGGGGATAAGATCGTTGGTGTCGGTAAGGGCGATGGTAAGGATAAGTATCAGGCTGAGGAAGTTATCGATGCCCGTGGATCAGTTGTTACTCCGGGATTCATATGTGCTCATACACACTTCTACGGAGCCTTGTTGAGGGCTAGTCCCTGGTTTGCAAAGATTGATCCGCCGACGGATTTCCAGCAGAACCTACAGCGTATATGGTGGGCTCTAGACGTGTTGTTAACGCATGAAGATGCTTACGCTGCAGCATTGATCGGGTCTATAGATTTCGCTAAGACTGGTACAACAATGTTCTTCGACAATATTAGTGCTCCAAACGCTATCGAGGGAATACTTGATCACATGGAGAAGGCAGTTAACGAAGTTGGACTTAGAGGAATACTATCCTTTGAAGCAACCCAGAGGCGTAGTATTGAGGAGGGTATTAGGGGTGTTAAGGAGGATGAGAGATTCATATTGAAGAACAATAAGGATCCGAATAAGCTGGTTAAGGGTGCTATATATCTACATGCAAGCTTTACGGTAACCGATGACTTGTTCAAGATGGCTCGGGAAATAGCTGATAGGACCGGGGCGCTGCTATCGATACATGTCGAGGAGGGGTTGATCGATGTATTCCACAATCTCGAGAGGTATGGGATTAGGCCTATTGAGCGTATGGAGAAGCTTGGATTCCTAGGCCCAGATGTGATCCTAGTACACGTCGTGCAGGCTAATGATGATGAGTTAAACATTATCAAGAAGTCCGGAGCCCACGTAGCCCATAACGCTATGAGCAACATGTTGAATGCCGTTGGTGTACCACCAGTTCCTAAGATGATGCGTATGGGTATAAATGTTGGAATCGGTAACGATGGCTACATCTTCGATGTATTCGAGAACATGAGGTCTACCTATCTAATACACAAGGTTTGGAACCTTGATCCGAGGCTGATGACCCCTCAGGAGATCGTCGAGATGGCTACGATCAATGTTGCTAAGATGTTCCACGTAGAGGATGAACTTGGAAGCCTGGAGCCCGGTAAGAAGGCTGATGTAGTAATTGTTAAGCCTGAATATACTCCGACACCGGTTAATGAGGAAACAGTTTATGGACACATAGTTAACACGTTTAACGGTAAGGATGTTAGGACAGTTATCGTTAATGGGAGGATCATTATGAGGGATAGGAAGCTGTTAACTATCGATGAAGCTAAAGCAGTCGAGTATGTGCATAAGGTAGTGGAGAAACTATGGGATAGGCTGTTGGAGAAGGGAGAGTATCAGCTAGACTACCTCAAAGTCTAATACAAATATTTTTCCCATCACTCTTTACATAAACAATATACAGTTTTATTAGTGATTAACAAATATTTTAATGGAATATAGAAAAAGTTATAATCCCATATACAAAATACATGATTAATGGTGAGAAAAATGGCCACGAGACCA
>WAON01000221.1 GCA_015521265.1 Desulfurococcales archaeon | reverse complement strand
TTATTGATTCAAGTATGTTGATTACCTTTTCTGCTTCCTTCTTATTCACTGGGTAGGGTACTCCGTCTTTCCCACCGATCGCGTAGGCGTATATGAATGGATCGTAGGGGGTATTTACTGGGTCCCGGGTCGATGGGGGCTCGTTGTAGACTAAGTCGCTTACCAGTACTAATGCCCTTATAGTCTTCGGGCCTACTCCAGGGGTTAATAGTAGTTCATCCATGCTAACCGGCTGTGCTTCGTAGAGCCTGCGCAGCCTCTCCAATAGGCTGTGGTCTATCCGTAGGGGCTTGTAGAAGATTACCCTTTTCTCGGGAACCTTTATGATTTTCCCGGTCTTGGTGGGCGTTAGGTACTCCATGATCCCCCTACTACCCTTAATTGTTCGCAGCGCTTCTCCGATTAGGCTTATTAGTTTACTAGGCTTCTCCCTTGAAAGATCTAGGATCGTCTCCCTAACAGGCCTACTCTCACCGGCAACCATGTTTAAAACGATATCCTCCCTCCAGCCTGATACAGCCCTATGTGGTTCATTATAATAGTTACTTGTCTCAAACCAGTGGTATCTACGAGCCATTTTCTTCTCCGTGTTCATACCCTGCTGTATAATACTCCAGGTTCCATCCCTTGATACTATTAGTGAGTGGTGGTAGAGCATGTAGCCGTCTTGTAGTAGTGCTGAATCAATCTTTGCTGTAAGCCTAGAAGCCTTCTCTAATAATTCCGCCTTACTACTTGGTAGGTTTAGGGCTTCAACAGCCCATTCCAGTTCTTCGGGAACCCTCTTAGCATATGCCCCCTTACCCCCAAGTACTAATAGGCCCCACTCCGGGTGTTTCCAAGTAATAGTCTTCAATACGCCGGTTGTAACTGTTGTCGAACCACTGCTATCCCAGTCCATCCCGATTATGTTGTTGAATGCTTGAAACCATAAGGGATTAGAGAATCTCTCGACGACCCTCCCAGGCCCATACTCATCGATCAATAACTCTATGATCGCTGATGCGAGCCTCTCCATTATGCGGAGTAGCCATGCTGGTACATGGCCTTTATGAAGTGGTAGATCAGCTACACCCTTTAGGGGCAACCCGTTGATCCCACTGGTAATTCTTCCACCAATTTATAACTCGTTTTTAAACCGGTATAATATTATCCGGTAATAACCGTGTAGGGGTTATTAGGGCAAGATAAACTATTATCATAGTATATAAGTGTTAATGCTTGAAGTGAACGGTTTTGCTGATAGTTGGTCATCGCGGAAATACTTGGCGGATCATTAATAGATACTTGAAAGCAGGGACTCCGGTTATCGAGGTTGATGCTAGGAGGATCAATGATGAATTCTACGCGTTACACGGTCCAAGCCCTGTTAGAAGACCTAGTCTTGCAGGTAAAATTATGGCTTGGATAGACTACCACTTCTTCTACCGAGACCCCCTACTACACCCGTTGAAGCTTAGGGATATACTCGAGTATCTTAATGGTAGGGCTGATGTTATGATCGATATTAAACAGCTCGGGGTGGAGGTGGAGATAATTAAACTAGTAGATGATGCCGGGTTTAAGGGTAGGGTATATATTACGAGTGAACTACACCCCGTCCTTAAGCGTTTCAGGGAACTTGTTGGACGTAGGTACGTTTTGATCGCCTCTATAAATATCCTAGCAATAAACATGGCTCGGATAGCCCTAGATGCTGAAGCCGATATGGTATCTATACATTTAAGCCTTACGAGTAAGGGGCTGGTAGATGAGTTCCACGATGCAGGCTTAAAGGTTTTATCATGGACTATAAACGATCTAGGAACTTATAGGAAACTTAGAGAGATAGGTGTAGACGGTATAGTTACTGATTCACCGGAACTATTCGTTAAGAAATAATTATAATGTTAAAACTTGATCTTCTCAAGTAGCTTCTTATAATAACCGTCAACATCCACTTTCATCTTACCCCGATGCAGCTCCTTCCTCCAGGCTTCTAGTGTTAGGTTTTCTAAACCGTAGTATTCCGCTGCTGTTACCAGTTTCTTCCCATGCTGCTCGGCTAGCTCGACTAATTCCTTGATCTTCTCCTTGAATTTTTTATCTCTCACTATGTGGTGGTCTAGTATTATTATTTTTGCATCAGCATCGGTAATAACCTTCCTAACGTTCTCGATACTCTCCGTATATGATTTCTTTGAAACCCTCCAGCCAACTAGTATCGTAGGGTACCCGTCGATTATGATCATCTTAGGGTTTTTCTCGAGAACCCACTTCAAAGCCTCTGGATCAGCTAGGTTTTGGGCATCGCTACCATATAGGAAGCTATCCCTCCCATGCTCGATGTATACCATTATAACCCTCCCAACCTTACTACCCGGCGCTCCGTGCCATACTGGTGGTGAGAATTCTATGTAGGCTTTCCCGTACTCTATACTTTTACCATCAGCCCACTCGATCTTCTTTGCCAGGCTTTTAATAATGTCTTCGAACTTCTTACCCCTCTTCTTGGCTGAATCAGTTACTTCCTCGGCGTGGTGTTTAGCATATACGATCTTGTCTTTGAAGCAGGCTTCATATAGCTCGTTATCATCTGGGTATGGGTGGTGGTCGTAGTGGTAATGAGTAACAACTACTAGCTCGGCCCGGCGGCAGGCCTTCATGATGATATTCCTTGCAAGGTCTAGAGCCCTCAACTCCTCCCTGCTAGGCGGTAAACCGTATCTTTTAGGGGCTAATGCGACACCCGGGTCCAGCACGATCCTTTTATTACCGATCTTTACAAGGGTAGCCTGGCTACGGACTCCCATAGAATCGAAAGCCAGAGGGTAAACACGCATTACCAGTCGCCATTCAAGTAGGCGTATATGGATACCGGAGTATACATCAATATATTACGTGCCGCGGAATAAATTACCTATCCAAACAGGCATCTCAATACATGTAAGAAGCATAGAGCAGGATAACCGGGTTCCTAGTAAGCAATTAATTCAATTCCAGCCTTCCTAGCTTCACTTAATACATCCATAGTCGTCTTAGCTTTAAGGGTTGCAAGGATCAGTTTAACAAGCTTAGATGTCTTATCCTTCAAGTACTCCTTTATCCTTAGTAGCTTGCCTGCATCTTCTATGCTGGGCCTAGTCTTAACTTCTACAATATAGATCGTTTTATCTGTTTCAATGTATAAGTCTACCTCATAGCTGTTTAGCAGGTGCATCCTCTTAATATAAACAAGCTTCTCGCCGCTGAGCCTAATCTCATCCAACAAGTCATCCCTTATAAAACGGGATAGTGTAGCTTCGGTTAATGCACCAATATCGCTCCCCAAGGAGCCTAACATGCGTGTATGCTGTTCAAGTATTCTCGTATGTTTTTCAAGCATCTTGCTATGCTGCTCTAGTATTTCACTATGCTTCCTAAGCTCTTCCCAGATCCTCCTGATCTCAGCCTCAATTTCATCAAACTTCCTATCATGCTCCTCTAGCTTCATCCTATGTTTCCGCAGTTCTTCGAGTATCTCATTAAATTTCCGGTCATGTTCTTCTAGTTTCTTAAGAATCTCTAACAGGCCTATCTTAGCTGCAACTGCTAGTCTAAACTCTTCATCCTCCTCCAGCATTTTAAGGAAACTCTTCTTATCGAAAACCGTTCCTCCCAAACTAAATCAAACCCCTACTCTCTAACTATTTTCTAGTCTTACTATGATCCAGTAT
>WAON01000220.1 GCA_015521265.1 Desulfurococcales archaeon | reverse complement strand
GTATAGGGCTGCTGCGATAAGTACTACAACAATAACAACTGCTGCACCCACAATCCTAAGATCCATTCCTACCCCACCCATAAAATCTTGCCCTATTTATCCATGGGGTAACCGCATTCTTATTCTATAATTCTGAAAACATGGATATATAAAGGGAGTAGTAGAGGATTCCCTCCCACTCCTAATTTCTTTATTATATGTATTTTACTTCTCCAAACTTCTCCCTAATCCTCTCCTCTAGCTTCTTCATCCAATCTGGAACTCTGGGGTTCTCGATGCATCTATCCGGTGTGTAGGCCTTTATGTCGAGTATTGGTGTCCCATTATATAAATCTAGGCCCCGGACATATACCCTGTTCCCTTTTCTCCCCACTACTTCTACGATGCTTAAACCGATTGGGTTTGGACGGTGTGGTGAGTCTGATAGGAATACTCCAACGTAGGGTATGTCATCGATCCTAATACCGAACCTTAACAATCTCCTAGGCTTAACCCTTAAAACCCGCCTCTGCTCCCGGGTTGTCTTGTGTAGATATGTTATTAGTATTATGTGGGAGAAATCCTCGACTCCATCGAGGCCCTCAGCGTACTCCGGTAAAACCTCTATATAGCCCTCCACACCCTCATAGCTGTTCTTAACTTCTTCATCACTAGCATCCGTGTAGACATAGCCTATTGGTTTAAACCTTACCTCGTCCAAGGCCGGGGACACCATTGTATCTCGTTATTGTCCTAGATCCTCTTCGCTAATATATAGTATTTTGATAGTATTTCACCGTATTTATCAATGTCTACCTTTAACGCCATGTACAATCTCTTCTTCCACAGGTACTACTGCAATGTGTTTTACTAGTATTGGGTCCTCGATGTTCTTAAATAATTAACGAGCTGTTCTATTAAGTGGATATTAGTGAACATTAGGCTCCGTACATAAATGATAATAATTGATAGGGATAAGCTTATCCTAATACAAACGAAACCTTAATATAGAAAAATACTTTTAATCATGATCTAAGAAACCCCACTAGCCGGTGATCTGTTTGCGCATAATTCCCGTATTGATCATAGTATTAGTCATGTTATCCTTAGGGCTGTGGATAGTGTATAGTAATCGATTGGTTAACCACTATAATCACTATAAAACTTCTCTGAAGGTTACAGTAGACAATGATAATGGGGGAATACTATTACTCATGCCCCCTCCAGCAACAGCTATACGCGGAGGTTATATTGTAACACAGGATAATCAGACAGAGCCTATTCCCCCGCTAGATACGAGTAATGTATACGTTCTCGCTTATTATAATGCTGGTGAGATCCTCAACTTAACCCAGATATCTCAGCTTCCCGGATTACAGATCACTAGGTGGGGCTTCTCATACTTCGACGGGATCTACACCTTCTTCGACCCACTAAACGCCCCCAGCAGCTTCTATGATAACTCAACCGTTAAAATACACGTCCGTGTAAGGAGTGATGGGTGGGTATTAACATGGATTACTAAGAATGAGAGCCTCGGGCAATTAATACTTAGCCAGACAAGTCTCGGCTCGAGCTTTGGGAAAAACGATCCGTGGATCAGTAAAGGCATAACAACGCTATCCTATACTATATTCAAGATACTACTACAGGCACAGGTAGTGAATAATACGGACTCGGATGGTGATGGAATACCGGACGATTTAGTATCGATATCGAAGAATACCGGATACTACGATTACAAGTACGCTGCTAAACGGGATACCTACGGCTACATAGCGATCATGGGCGCAAGATCATGGGCATACTACTCGACAAGCGGCAGACTCTACGGGTGGAACTATGGAACATTCGATTTCACAGTATCAAACACCTATACAATCAACGAGACATGGCTCTATATAAACGCGTATATACGTAAGGGTGAAGGAATAGCCGGCTACTCCTATGCATATATAAAGCTAGGCTTACCGCCTAACCCGCCCGAAATATTTAGTTATACAACCTCACATGACGACTGGGCCCATGAGGAAAAATACTATGTAAGATACTCGAGGAACATTACCGGACTAATAGCGCCTGGTACAACCTACGACATGGACGTATACGCAGGGATAAATAGTTGGGGATACTACGGCGGGCCATGGTGGAGTTATAGCAGCATTGAAGGCTTCATAATTGTAATCGGTGTATTGAAGCAATGACCGGTGGAGGAATAGGTAAAACACTCTTAACGATAATCCTCCTAGTACTCTTAGCTACAACTATATACGCAGCAGTCCTACCATCAAGTAATACTGGGAAACCAGTAGATTCGGAGCGTAGTCCACAATACGATGTAGAGATTAACACGGCTGAAAACTCTACAAGCACGGGTCCAGGCAGCGGCTACTGGTACCCCCCACCATTGCCTATAAGCATAGTTGTAAAACAACCAGAATACCTTATACAACAATTATTCAACACTACTACTAGTGGAGGCCTAGGGCCGGGTAATGGGATATGGTTTCCGCCTCCCCCACCCATTGGGAATAGTTTAACTAAAAACCCTCAATACCTAGTACAATTCATGTATCCAAAGAAGACTTCGCCACTAGCTAAGCTAGAACTAAGCCTTTCAAGTAATGCTTCGAGGATCTATATTAACCAGACTATAGGTTTAAGGATAAACTCGGAGATCAAAGGTTTAACAAACATAACGGTAGAGAAGATCACCGTTTACCTCGTAGACGATTATAATGATAACCTTAAAACATGGAAGCTAGTAATTAAACCGGGTAAAAAAGAATATTATAACCTAAGACTAGGCAGGATCGGAAACCATACACTCTACCTATACCATCCTAGGAGAGGCCTGCTTGGATACGCTGAGAGCAATCACTTGATAATCAGCGTGGAGAAATACCCGTTAAAGATCCGGATAACTGCCGATAAGAGGCTGGCAGGAGTTAACGATACGGTAAAACTAACAGTAAGAGTAGTAAACACGGTGATTAATAAACCGGTTAAAAAACTACCTCTCCTGCTCTTCATAGAACATGGTAAGCCAACCAGTAAATTCCAGGAACCAATCAAGATAGTAACGGGCGAAAACGGAATAGCAATCTACGAGTTCAAACCAAACACTACGGGTACATACACAGTATACGCTATATCGAAGAATAACCCGTACTACAAGGATACTACGAGTAATAGACTTGTAATATATGTAGTAAACAACCCTATGGGGGGACAACCGGTAGCTAGGGATCAAGCGTTAATAGCATTCCTAATCGCTACATACACGTTAACAATAATATCCATAATAGCATACCTAGCTGTGAAGACTAGAAATAAGGAATATACTGCTGAGTAAAACATTTTAGTCATAACATTCACCAACCAGGTTATTTACCCGGAACACTATTCTCAATAGTAATAAAAGTATTGGGGTAGTTCATAATTGGTAGATCCACGCGTATCGAGGCTTGCAAGACTACTCGTAGAATACTGTATTGAGGCACGGGAAGGAGACGAGGTATTAGTGAATGCTGGGGTTGGAGCAGTACCGCTTGTTAGGGAGGTTGTTAGGGAGCTTGTCAGCCGTGGAGCCTACCCGTTAATGATCAACCTCAGCGATGAATCGATCACCGAGGCCTTCTACAAGCACGCTACCCGGAGCGTCTTAGAACACGTAAGCCCTATTGAGAAAACGATCGTGGAGGAAGTGGACGCAACGATCTCAATCATATCTCCTAGCCATACCAAGCCCCTGGTAGGGATCGATCCCGAGAAGCTCAGGGTTAGGAGTATGGCTAGGAGGGAGTTAACAAGGATCTTCATGGAGAGGAGTGCACGCAGAGAACTTAGATGGGTTGTAACAGCCTACCCGACAAGAGCCCTTGCACAAGAGGCTGGTATGAGTATTCTTGACTATGAAGACTTCGTATACCATGCAACATATTCGGATACAGAAGACCCGGTAAGGAAGTGGAGGAGGATTAGGGATGAACAGCAGAAGATTGCCGATTTCCTAAACAAGGTGTCGGAGCTTAGATATGAGGGGCCCGGGATCGATTTAAAGCTGAGCGTTGCCGGTAGGAAGTGGATCAATGATGATGGTAAATACAATATGCCGGGGGGAGAAGTATTCAGCGCACCAGTAGAGGACAGCGTTGAGGGATGGGTACTATTCGACTACCCCGCTGTGTGGAGGGGTATGGAAGTCGAGGGTGTTAAACTAGTGTTTAAGAAGGGAGTAGTTGTCGAAGCAACAGCAAAGAAGGGCGAGGAGTTCCTAAGGAAGATGTTCGAGACTGATGAGGGAGCGAAGAGGCTGGGAGAGATAGCCTTCGGGTTAAACTATAATATTACGAGGCACACGAAGGAGATATTATTCGACGAGAAGATCGGTGGAACGATACACATGGCCCTAGGAGCAGCCTACCCGGAAACAGGCGGTAAAAACGTGTCAGCGATACACTGGGACATGATCAAGGATATGAAGAAGCACAAGGTATACGCGGATGGAGACTTAGTATATGAGAATGGAAGATTCCTCGAGGAAATACTATCCTAGCATGATTAGAAGTAGTGAGGGAGAATTGAAGGAGGTAAGGATCGGGAAATACGTTATAGGCGGAGAACCCGGCAAGAACCCGGCATGGCTAGTTGGGACACTGTTCCATATGGGTGATAAAGCATTAATCGATGAGAAGGGAGTGATTGATAAGGGACTGGTAGAGGATAGGATAAGTAAAGCCTTAGAAACAGCCGACAATTACGGGTTAGTATTCGCCGTAGACCTAGTATTCCCCACTAAGGAATCAGTAGAGCCAATCCTACAATACATGTCCAGGTATGAAGACCTAGTACTATTCCTAGACTCGCCGGATCCTGAAGCGAGGGCTAAAAGCTACCGTTTAGCCGGCGAAATAGGTTTGAGGATTAGAATAGTTGGAAACGGGTTATACACGGACAGCCCAGACTACGAACTAGAAGCCTTACGCGAGGCAGGCCTTAAAAACATCGTATTAATGGCCTTCGACCCCAGGAACCCCGCTGGATCAATGAAGCCGAGCGATAGGCTTAGACTACTCGAAGAAAAACTATTACCCAGAGCCCGGGAGCTTGGAGATGTAAATATCCTCGTGGACGCGATAGTTATTGATCCCGCAAGCATAGCTTTAAGCGGTGAAACAATAAAGCTGGTCAAGGAGAAACACGGCTACCCAAGCGGCTGCGCTCCGGCGAATGCTCTAGGACCTGTTTCAAAGAAAAGGGTTGGAGTCGAATCGATGATCAGTATTCATGGAGGGGTATCGGTTTACCTTAGAGTGATGGGTGCAGACTTCATAATGTACGGGCCAGTATCTAGGATCAAGTACATTGCTGAATCAGTAGCAGTTGCAGATTCACTACTAGGCTACAGTCTGATGCAAAGAGGCGTAAGGATTACTAGGAGTCATCCGTTGAGGAAATACTTCAAGAAGATACAAAAACTATTTGTAAACCCATAGCTAAGCAGATGCCGGGCTACTATTTATCTTGAACTTAATTTCTATACGATCGTTCTTTTCCTCGTCTTCATCCATTATGCTTATCCTCAACCTCTCGCCGAAGTACTTCCTTGGAAAATATATCATTACAACCACACCCCAATCTTTCCCTAATAC
>WAON01000219.1 GCA_015521265.1 Desulfurococcales archaeon | reverse complement strand
TAGAAAACCTATCCCTCAACTTGTAATAGAATAATCCAAGACCGAGACCAAGAATAAAACCATCCCATACAACGCCGGGTAATCCAAGCAGTATTGGTGGAACATAGTATAGGAAGCCTGCCGGCGGGTAATCATATATGTCCACGAAGCCGACTACTTCATCAATACTATAAGGCGGGTAGGGATCCCGGTAGAGCCAAGTAGCCTGTCCCAACGCCTTACCAGTTACTATGTACTCGTATAATAAGTCGTGGTAGTTAGCATAGTAGGGGTTCCCGCCCTCAACTAGTGTCTTAGCAGCGGCTACCTGCAGGATGTAGGCATCGGTGTATCCACCATAGAAAAACCTCGAGGTGTTATGATACAATAAACCAGACCCTACTAGTATTGTTGGTATCGTTATTGTTGTTAGTAGGATTGCTAGGTGGAGCCTTGTAAACTGGGGGGTTCCCATAGAGACCTTAAAGAAAAACCAAACACCAACACCAAGCAGTAGGAAGCCGGTTAATACACCGATCGGGCTGCCCCTATACTGTGCGACCGGCAAACCATTATACAATCCTATGAAGATGTAGGAACCGGAACCATAATAAAACAACACCCCATAAACGATCAGGCTAAGCCCGATAATCATAAATAGTAGCTTCCTCAACCCCCAGCAACCGGTCTCCAATAATACTATTCCGCAGTTTATACTATTCCACGTGATCGGTTAATAACGATAGTGATAACAGCTCTTAGGGAAATATTTAGTATTTGAGAATAGTGTTTTTATAATTTGGGATAGGGAAAAAGCGGCTTATACGGGTATTTTAGGATGATTAGCCTACTCTCCCTTGATCTTCTCCTCAACTATTACCATTGTACTTGTAGTCCTTATTTCGGGTAGTTTCCTTATCTTCGAAGTAATAACTTCCCTTATCCTCTCGAGGCTTTCGGCTTCGACTTTAGCTATTACATCGTATATTCCGTATACTATGTAGACTTCTTTAACTTCCGGTATGTCGTATAGTTTTTCCATTACGGTTGATTCGGCCCCTATTTCTGTTTGTATTAGGACGATTGCCCCTGCTTTCGCCATTATTCTCCACCGTGTATATATTAGGTTGTTAAAGTTTTAATCCCTTACGGGGAGAATAGTTGAAGCCCGCCATACTAGTAATATACCTAGGCGAGGATGATCCATCTAAGAATACTTCGCTGAAAATGATCAGGGCAGGGATCGCTAGGAGGATCGAGCCCCGTAGGATCCGTGGGTCACCGGTAGTGTTAGACCCCTATTCAAAAGAGATCCTTGGATCATGGCTTCGTGGAACAATTGAGCATTACGGCTTGGTTGTTATTGATGGTAGCTGGAAGAAGCTCTCCCCCTCTAAGACTCGGGGGGTTAGGGGTTTCCATACCCGTCTCCCACCACTACTAGCAGGTAACCCCGTTAATTATGGGAAGCCGTGTGTATTATCGAGTATTGAAGCAGTTGCTGCTGCATTATATATTACTGGTTTCAATGACCTATACGATAAGCTCCTCGGACTATACAAGTGGATGGATACCTTCCACACTCTTAACAGGGATCTACTTGAAGACTATGCTTCTGCAGAGAATCCTGCTATGCTTTCCAGGGTTATCATGGATTATTGGGGTGAGTCTCCTCCCTGCTAGTTGATCTATAGGAACTCCCCAGTTTCACCCCGAAACTTCCACTAGACCCACTGCACCCGCAATTTTATACCTGCCGGCCGGTAACCCCCCGGTTTCCATGAATAGCTTCAACCGAAACCCGGAAACCCCCCGGTTACTCCCGGAGCCTTCGACTGGAAGGGGAATCATGGTATTCGATAATGTATACCCCCTCCCCAGTATTTCTATTGGAGTATGTTGTTTTCTATTTTTGATTCGGAACCACTATATTGTTTGTATTATTAAGATTAACTGTTCATAAAATCATAAAAATATTCGAGATTTAGTAATCTGTTCAAATACATAACAAATCTACGCAATACAATCTTGTATCCTAGCATTGTTCCAGTTGAAATATAGGGGTGGGGGTTTTATGGTATATCAATTTTTAATATATATTTTGATAATAGGTGTATTGCATCACTATTAGTGTTGTTTTTCATCGTAAACCGGGGAGTTTTACCCTGCGGCTTCGCCTGTAAGCGGACCTTCCTATTTATTATGAGAACCGGGGGGTTCCCATAATTTTATCCGGTCCGACAGGGATCCATTACCGGTGGGTGGAGTTGAAGGATCGGGGGGTAACCGGGGGGTTTCCATTAGTACTCGAAAAACGGGGAGAGGAGGCTCGTAACCCGCATTCTGTTCAAGGCCACATTCGACTAAGCGGCCCCGGCTAGGGGTTGCGCGGCCCTCCTCATCCCCCTATTACTCGCCGGGGCCTTGCTCCCCACGGGGCGGCCGTTTCAACGCATCCACCACCGTCCTCTGCGGGTTACTGGCCCCCCGTTGCCGGCGGGGCCCTCGCCGCTTCATCGCCATCCGAGTGGTGGCCGTGTCGTTTCTGTGCCGGAGCCACGGCTTCTCGCCGTACCCCTTTTCGGGGTCGTGGTGGCCGCGGGGAGTGCGGAGTTTCCTCACCCCCTCATTGTTTCGGGGGCGTGGGTGGCCTGGCCTCCTCTCCCCTGGTTTGTATTTAGTATTTACCGGTTTTAATTCTTTCCCCTGTTTTCTGTGATAACTCTTATTTTTACTCGTATCCATCCTATATACGTGTATATACATGTAATTACAATGGGTGTTGCGGTGTTGCTGGTTGAGATTATATGGCTTGGCCGGGGTGGTCAGGGCGGTGTTACTGCTGCTAATATACTAGTGTATGCTGCGTTGCGGGAGGGCTTGTATGGGCAGGGCTTCCCCTTCTTTGGAGCGGAGCGTCGTGGAGCCCCCGTTATGGCTTTCTCAAGGATTAGTGATCGACCAATCCTGAGGCACGGCATGTTTAGTGAGGCTGATGTACTCGTTGTTCTAGATCCCAAGCTTCCATTGATCGAGGCTACTCGTAGGGTTCTAGTTAGGGATCATGGTGTAGTTGTTGTTAATGCTCGAGACGGTGAAGCCCTTGATCCAAGGCATTACAGGTTGGAGGGATCTGCTAGGTTCTACGCTGTCGATGCTACCAGGATCGCGTTGGAGAATAAACTAGTTGTAGCCGGCTGGCCTGTTGTTAATACTTCAATGCTGGGAGCATTCTCCCGCGCGACAGGACTAGTTAGGATCGAGAATGTCGTGGAGGCTATAAAGGAGTATTTTAAGGGCAGGATTGGAGAGGTTAATGCAAAAGCAGCCCTCCAAGCCTACAACGAAACAAAACTCATAGGAGAGGTGGCTAGAAGTGTCCAAGTCCATGGTTAGACTAGAACCCATAAAATACCATGTCCCCCTAGCTCGTCCAAAACAAGGCGTTGCCGGTAAGACCGGTTTCTGGAGGACTGAGAAACCAATCGTTGATAATGAGAAATGTGTACGCTGCTACCTATGCGAAATCTACTGCCCAGTCAACGTTATCAGGGTAGAGCCGGAGACTGGTGTAACAATAGATTACGACTACTGTAAGGGATGCGGTGTCTGCAGCGATGTATGCCCTGTTAACGCTATAAGAATGGTTCCGGAGGAATAGCATGGTTAGGGGGTGATCGTGTTGACGGCTATACTCGAGGAGAGTAGGGGTGGTAAGATACTCCCATTAACGGGTAATTATGCTGTAGCAATGGCTGCTAAGATGGCTAGGGTACAAGTAGTTGCAGCATATCCTATAACCCCACAGACTAGTATTATCGAGAAGTTATCCGAGTACATCGAGGCTGGAGAACTAGAGGCAACTATGATACGTGTAGAATCCGAGCATTCAGCACTAGCGGCTACTTTTGGAGCAGCTATAGCGGGTGCTAGGGCTTTCACCGCGACTAGTAGTCATGGACTCCTATACATGCATGAATGGGTTCACTGGACTGGTAGAGCCCGAGTACCCATTGTTATGGCTATTGTTACAAGGGCTATTGCACCACCATGGAATATCTGGCCCGACCACTCAGACTTCTATGATCAGAGGGATGCGGGCTGGATTATGGGTTTCGCAATGGATAACCAGGAGGCTTTCGACTTAACGCTTCAAGCATTCAGGATCAGTGAGGATCCACGCGTCTACTTGCCGGTAATGATCGGCCTCGAGGGATTCATACTCGGACACACTACGATGCCCGTCCACATACCTGATCAAGAGGCTGTTGATGAATGGCTCGGGCCTAGGAGGCAGGGATTCGTAATCGACGGATCCGAGTCCCTAGCCCACGGTAACCTTGCTTGGCCGGAGGATACTGAGGAGATGTTCATGGATATTCACCGTGCAATGATGGAGGCTAAGAGTGTGATTCGAGAAGTGGATGAGGAGTATTATAGGATTACTGGTAGGCGTTATGGAGGGTTGACTCAGTGCATTCACTGTAGTGATGCAAAATACGTTGTATCCTCAATGGGTGCTTGGAGCGGCGACATAATGGAAGCAGTCGAGAAGCTTAGAGAAGAAGGATACCCGGTGGGAGTGTTGAGGTTTAGGTTTATCCGTCCCTTCCCCGAGGAGGATGTAGCAGAACAACTTGCAGGTAAGAAGCTCGTAATAGTATTTGACAGGGCTATAAGCTTCGGATCCATGGGTCAATTATTCATGGAAACAGTTGCACACCTAGCTAAACATACGGGCAAGCTACCGGTGCTGAGGAATATCGTTGCTGGCGTTGGAGGCGTTAATGTTGAGTGGAGAGAGTTCTACGAGTTGATAAAGGATTCCATTGATCGATTCGAGAAGGGCGGGGAACTCGAATACTTTACATGGTACCATAAAGCTAGGAGGTGAAAACTAATGGGTGAATCAAAGCCTAGGCCCCCACTACCCTATAATATGAGGGATGTAGTAC
>WAON01000218.1 GCA_015521265.1 Desulfurococcales archaeon | reverse complement strand
GTATAATCTACTTATAATTTACCTAGTTTATAGTGTTTATAGAAGACTGTCTATCTCTTATTAACCTCTTGATTAAAAACAGTGTTAGGACCGGGTGTTTATTTTTACCTTCTACGCCTAATGGCTTGCTGTTGTGGTGCTAGTATAACCCTCCTAATATACTCCCATCGATTCCTCATCCTAGGTGGTTTGTTCTTTTTAGGTTTTGGAGGTATTTTTGGAGTCTGGCTTCTAACTTTACCCGCTTTAGTCAATGATCCGTGGCTTGGCATAAATTATTCACCCTTAAAGCCTTAACTATCATACATGCATATGATACGACTCTAATATACTGCTTGGTCTATACTATTAAATAGGGATATATAAATAAATCTCTACACTAATGATCACTATATGGTGTGGAATTGGTGGTTTGCGATGAAGAAAGCGTATGTAGCTGAGTCTGTTATAGGCATCTATGCATTCGATGAGAAGGGAGAGATTATTGCGAAATCACTTGCACCAATAGGACTTGATGAAAACGTTGAATACTTGTTAAAAATAGAGAGGGGGGAGGAGACACCACAGCATCGCGAAGTATTTGAAGCTT
Organism: Desulfurococcales archaeon; assembly: GCA_015521265.1. Taxonomy (GTDB): domain Archaea; phylum Thermoproteota; class Thermoprotei_A; order Sulfolobales; family Desulfurococcaceae; genus WAON01. The sequence continues at coordinate 4,782 of WAON01000218.1, read as the reverse complement.
TGAAGAAGAATGGTTATGATATAGTAGTCGTTGAAACCCATAATGTTGGGAGGATAGCTTCATCACTAGGCCTTGAACCAGTTGTAGAAGTTGGACATACAGGCGCGTTGAAGCTTAGAAGTAGCCTCGTAGACCTTGCAGTAATGGATGGCTTCGCTAAGGATAGGGAGGATTTCTTCGAGAAACTACACGAGATAATGAGCGAACTTACCCGTAGGAAGCTTAGGAGAGCTGCTCAGAAGAGGGATCTATTAGCCGTACAGGCTATTAGAGCTATAGATGATATTGATAAGACGATCAACCTATATGTTGCAAGGCTTCGCGAATGGTATAGTCTCCACTTCCCTGAGCTAGACGAGCTTGTAAGGGATCATTTAGATTATGCCCGTATCGTATATGAGCTTGGACATAGGGATAACATTACGGTTGAAAACCTGTTAAAACTGGGATTCAGCGAGGAGAAAGCGAAGAAGATTGCTGAAGTAGCGAAGAAGAGTATGGGAGCCGATCTAAGCGACTTCGACATAAACTATATCAAAACACTAGCCGGAATCATACTGGACTTATATAAGCTGCGTAGAACGCTTGAAGACTATATAGAAGCAGTAATGAAGGAGGTTGCACCCAATATAACAGCACTCGTAGGACCAAAGCTCGGCGCTAGGCTTCTAAGCTTAGCAGGCGGGTTAGAAGAGCTTGCAAAACTACCGGCTAGCACGATCCAGGTGTTAGGAGCTGAAAAAGCATTATTCCGTGCATTAAGGACTGGCGGTAAACCGCCTAAGCATGGCGTGATCTTCCAGTATCCGGCAATCCATAAAAGCCCTAGATGGCAGAGGGGTAAGATCGCTAGAGCCCTTGCAGCGAAACTAGCGATTGCCGCAAAAGTCGACTATTTCACCGGTAGGTTCATCGGTGATAAACTGAAAGAGGAATTGGAGAAGAGGATTGAGGAGATTAAGAAGCTCTACGCTAAACCACCGGCTAGGAAACCGGTTGAAACCCGCCCGCCTCGTAGAGGCCGTAGGGGTAGGAAGAAGAGGAGGGGTAAGAAGGGTAGGGGTAGGAGGTGATCCGTATGAGTAGCGTCGTTAGAGTCCGTCCCCATGATAAATATTATGGGGTATACATCGTAGAGCTGGAGGATGGAACAGTTAAGTTAGCAACTAAAAACCTAGTCCCAGGCCATAGAGTCTACGGTGAGAGACTATACAAGTATGAAGGGGTAGAATACCGAGAATGGAATACGTATAGAAGCAAGCTTGCAGGAGCACTTGCAAATGGATTAGCCGATCAACCAATACGTGAGGGAGACGCAATACTATACCTCGGAGTAGCTACAGGAACTACGGCAAGCCATATCTCGGATATTATCGGGCCGACTGGGAGAATATATAGTGTAGAGTTTGCCCCGAGAGTTATGAGGGAGTTTGTACTAGTAGCCGATGTCCGTAAAAACCTATACCCAATACTAGGTGATGCCCGTAAACCACACGAGTATAGGCACCTAGTAGAGATGGTTGACGGATTATACGCTGATGTTGCACAGCCCGAACAAGCTAAGATTGTTGCCGATAACGCTGATTTCTTCCTAAAAGACGGGGGATACATGTTACTCGCAATAAAAGCAAGGAGCATCGACGTAACCAAGGAGCCGAGCGAGATCTATAAACGAGAAATCAATACGTTAAAGGAAAGAGGCTTCGAAATAGTCGATGTAGTACACTTGGAACCCTATGATAGAGACCATGCAATGGTATATGCTAGATACCATAGGAAAAAGTAACCCGAAAACCCTCTATTAATAATTGTTTTTAATACCCATAACAACCCATATCTATTTTCAAGGGGAGGCAGTTGCCCAGTGAAAAACAAATCCTAGAGGAAATTGTTGAAAACACTTTAAAGGCTTTACGATTAGCTGGTTTTACAGTTGATAATATCGTTTACCCCGAAGATAAGAGATCGATCGATATCGTCGGTTCATATAAGGGTGTAAAAGTAATTATTAAAGCATCAGTTAATACTTCAAAGATCACATCCGTAGAAATAACGGATCTTAAGAAAGCTTCAATAGCATATAATGCAACCCCCCTAATAATTTCTAGGCTCCATGGAAAGAGTGAAATCGAAGAAGACGTTGTATATAATCGGCGTGGAATAAACATTGTAAATGAATATACCCTCCAGAACTACCTAGTTAAAAATGAAAAACCACTCGTCGAAAACATTCAAGGAACATACCTAGTAAGGATTAATCCCGAGAAATTTAGGAGTAGGAGAATAGAGCTGGGATATAGCCTCGGAGAAATAGCTTCACTAATTGGCGTTACCCGTAAAGCTGTATATGACTACGAACATGGAAGGATAGCTGTAAGAATAGATACAGCTCTGAGAATAGCGGAAGTTCTCGGCGAAGATGTTTTTGAACCTATAGAGTTATTATCGAGTTCCCGGGAAGAACTGATGAGAAAGATTGAAGAAGACAAGCCTCGTTCCCCCATCGAGAAACTATTATACATTTTCGGTAGGAGGAAGGGCTTTACCTTCTATAAATTACTACGAACACCTATAGACTATATCTTGGGAGGAAGAAATACGCCCCTATCAATAATCTATAAGACGAGGAATAGGAGAGAGTTTAGGTTTAAGATCGAGCAAGCTGAAAAGATTTCAAGAACTATCAATACCAAGCCGATTATAGTTAGGGATCCCAGCGATGTAGAGCTGATCGAAGAATATTTCGGGGTAGAGGAAGGCGGAGAATAATGGGTTTTAAACTAGTAATTACGGGCAGGCCTGGAATAGGTAAGTCAACACTATTCAACAAGATAATCGAAACATTAAGGGAGGAAGGATACATTATTGGAGGGGTTAGAAGCCCAGAAGTTCGAGGAAGCGATGGGAGGAGGATAGGTTTCAAAATAGTAGACTTGCTGTCTGGAAGGGAAGCTTGGCTTGCTAAGAAAGGGTATCCTTCACCGGTCCGTGTCGGTGCTTATGGTGTAGTTGTTGAGGAAGCCTCACCACTGATCGAGGAAGCACTTACTAATGCATTAATTAAAGCTGATATTATTGGGATTGATGAAATAGGCCCGATGGAGTTGAAAATACCAGTTTTCAGGGAGAAGCTTTTCGAAATACTCAATAGCGGTAAACCACTAATACTCGTTATCCATTATAGGCTGAGGGATAATGCTATACTAAAACAATTAAGCAATGCTGAAAAAATAGTGCTAAGCTTTGAGAACCGCGAACACTATTCACGAACTATCCCCCGGCTAGTTCTTAGTAAAATAGGTATATAGCTAAACGCTGGAGTCTACTAGGTGCTATTCTTTATGCAGATATTGGAAAAGCTTGATAATAATGATGTAATAATAATGGAGGGATTAGCTAAAATAATAATACCGAACCCGGAGAGGTATAAGAGGCCTGACGGCGTTATTGAGCCTGCATGGTTCCCGGTATTCTATAATCCATTAATGAAGCTGAATAGGGATTTAACAGTTCTCATCGTTAAGGAGTTCTATAAGAGGGGCTTCTTCATAGAAGCCCTAGGCGGTACTGGTGTTAGGGGAATAAGATTAGCTGTTGAAGCCGGATTAGAGGGAATAATTAACGATGTTGACCCTCTTGCACACCGGTATATTCGTAGAAATATAAGGCTCAACAAGCTTGAAGACAAAGTTTATCCTTATATGCATGAAGCTAATAGTTTACTAAATAACTTCACGTTCACCGGTATAGTAGTTGATTATTTAGACTTAGACCCCTACGGATCCCCCATACCATACATAGATTCAGCTGTTAAACCCCTAGGTAGGAAATCATTGTTAGGAGTAACAGCTACAGATACGGGACCATTAACATGTAGCCATCCCGGTAAAATGCTTAGAAGGTATGGCGTTAGATGCGTCGATACTGATTTCTCCAAGGAACTAGGTCTTAGAGTCCTAATCTACAACTTAGTATTTAGAGCTGCTGGTCAAGACGTAGCATTGAAACCGATTATGAGCTATAGTTATAAATATTATTACCGGGTATTTTTCTCAAGCGATCGAAAGGCTAGTTCAGCGTATAAATTACTTGATGAATGTAGAGGTTATATCTGGTACTGTAGGGACAACTATGATCGGAAGATTGTTAGAGAACCAGTATTTTTAGAAAGTAAGTGTAAGCATCAACATGTTATCGGGCCCCTATGGATTTGTAAACTGGGCGATAAAGATGTTATGGATAAGATGACACGAACAACTGACCCGTTATATAGTGAAGCCTTATCTTTCACTCGCAAACTAATTGAGGAGATTGATATAAATAATCCCTACTTTAGATACGATAAATTATTCGGTTATCATAGGAAAAACATGCCTCCAATAAGTGTGTTTATAGAGAAGCTTAGGGAACTGGGCTATAAAGCTAGTAGGACACATTTTGATCCAAGGGGTATTAAAACGGATGCTTCACTGATTGAAGTACATAGGATTATTTCTTCTTGGCCTTCTTAATATTCTCCATTATCCATTCTGTTAACATATCACATGTTGCTGGATCATAGAATCCGCCCTCATAACATTGCTTATCTATAAAGGGGCAATACATACATGGAATATCTATATATTTCGAGAAATCTATTGTTCGCCGCTCAACTTTTTTCTTTTCAGAGGGTAGTTTCTTTTTTAAGGGTTTTATGAGGAAGGTTTTCCTACCGTTATGTACTATAGGTATCCTTTGAACATATCCTAGTTCTTCAAGTTTTTTAAGTGATCTTGAAGCGTC
>WAON01000217.1 GCA_015521265.1 Desulfurococcales archaeon | reverse complement strand
TTGCTCAGGTGCCTAGCTACTTCCTCCCTAACAACGAGGTATCCTAGGCGCCAGCCCGTCATTGAGAATGTCTTGCTGAAACCGTTCGTGTATACTACGTAGTCCCTCCAGTCTGGGTAGGATATTAGTGATTTAAAGGGCTTGTTGTCATAGATGAAGTTATCGTAGATCTCGTCTGCCAGGATCATTACGTTCTTCCTACGAGCTATATCCATTAACTCGTCAAGCTGTTTCGGCGTGAATACTTCGCCAACCGGGTTGTGGGGGTTGTTTACGGCGATCATCTTAGTCCTGCTCGTAATATTCTCCTCGATCAATGATAGGTCTAGGCTAAACCCTTTATCCGGGCCTTCGAATTTTAAAGGTATATACCTCGGTACACCACCTATAATCCGGGCACCCTCAGGGTAGGCTGGATAACTAGGCTCGGGAACAATGATCTCGTCCCCCGGCTCAAGGTATGCTGCCAGTGCTAGAAAGATCGCACCCTTAGTTCCCGGCGTAACAACTACCTCGCTGGGCTTAACATCGCTATCGTATCGTGTATTGAGGTATTCGGCAATAGCCTCCCGGAGCTCGGGTATACCGGCCGTCTCCGTGTAAGCAGTATACTTCTTCTCCTTCAACCAGTAGACTGCGGAGTCAATAACGTTCTCCGGGGTTGGTACATCGGGTTGTCCAATACTTAGATTAACAACCTTAAACCCCTTCCTCATAAGCTCTCTTCCACGAGCGATATAGGCGAATCCACCCTCTCCTCGAAGATCCTCGATCAATCCTCTATATTTAAGAGTGGGCTTCAAGACCTATTACACCACGAGTAATCAATAGTTCTCCTTGTCCACAACTATTATCCCGGTAATATTTAAATGAGAGGATGTGATCGGGCGGGCCTTAACCCTTACCACCGAGTAGTTGTGGAGCCCGTTTAAGGCTTGAAAGCAGTATTAATACATAAAGCGTGTACAGTGTTCCCGGCAGGCTCATTAATCGATCGGCTTTAGTCCTATTATTCCTGTATACGAGGGCATTCTTAAACAATTGTCCGTGTACTAGGTAGTTTCGAAGCATGTTGATCGTTAGGGGCTGCTTGATCAATATTTTCTCCAGATCCTCCGGTTTAACCTCGTCCTTCTCGAGTAACTCGTTAATATACTCTATAAGCTCCTGCACGTATGGTTTAACGCTTCTACGAGCCTTCGCGTATAGCATTGTTAGCTTATCCCTAGCGTGTAGTAGCATATCCCTAGCCTCCCTCCTAGCTTCCCGGGGTACTTCATGGAATTTACAGTATAGGTTCACAATACTACCCATAGCCCTTCGAAGCTGTTCCTCGAAGCCCGAGCCCTCGATTGGTAGCCAGTTGGGCTCTACAATGTATACTTTATCGGGCTGGAATTCTCGGAGAGTATCATTAATCACTTTCCAGACAGCATACTTGCTGGCTAGTTTATTCTTCTTAAGCTCTTCTAAACCCTCATTTAATAAGTCGTAGATCGGGCCAAAATAGATGGACTTATCCCCAATTCTAAGGCTGAGTATCTCAAGGGCTTGGAAGAGCATGTATAGGGCTGATAAATACTTCATTTTCAAATAGTATCCAGCACTGCGGTTCAAATACCATGCTATATCCCTCCAGGCATCGAATACATTATAGTGCTCGATGTCAAGCCTCCGGTCTCCAGCGTAGGATTCTAGTAGGGCTCCATGAAGTACCGTAATGTACGCTGTTATAAATAGTGCTATAACGATCAACTCGTAGACGCCCAGCAGTACTAGGGGTACAAAAGCCCTTTTAATCAATACGGGACTAGTGTATGCGAAGAGTAATGGTATCGTCATAGATGATAAGACGATCATCGATGATAGGCTGAAGTGTAGCTTTTCAACCTCCGGCTCCCTTGGGTGAGCGTAGCCCTCGATCCGAGGCCTAGCCTTTAACAATACTATTAGTATATGGTCTTTAACAATGAATGGGGCGATGAACCAGGCAGTATACATTAGGAATAATAGTACCCCGACAGCCAGCGGCCTAACACTATGGTTAATTAATAATACGAAGGCATCCGTAGAGACGGCTACTAGGAAGAGGAACATGTCAATCATAACGTCATCGCTGATAACCCTATACCTGGCTTTACGCTCCCACAGGAATATTCCAAGCATCCTAGTTATTGCGTGGTAGAGTATGAATACTGCGATCCCATAGATCATTATAACCCATGGATAGAGTGAGTACATAATAGTGCCCTTCATCATCTTAGCGGCTAGATATGTTAAGCTAGCCATTGATAATGGTAGTATTAGCCGGGGCCATGGAGTCTTGAACAAGTATTCTAGGTATCCTATGAGGAAGATCGTCTGTACAGTTATTAGCCCCGAGACCAGGAGATCCCGGGAGTCAACGTATATGATTAGGAATATGAAGAGTACTATGATAAATGCTTCAAAAACCCTATACCATAATTTCTCAACAATTCTTTCCATCGTCAAAACAGATCCCTGTAGCTCATTAGGGATACTAGTCCCAGCACCTTAATGATTAGTCTAAACTTATGATCTTCCCCTCAACTTTTCCAGCTACATGTCTACGCCTCGTCGTTATTATTAACTGGTTAGTGTTTCTTCTTAAAACTTTTAACAGTCTTATCGATGAATCCTCATCTAAATGATCATCGAAATCATCGATTAATACATGACCATTAGAGAACCTTGCAGCTGTTACATATACTAGTGTTTTTACGAGGCTTAATGGTAGCCTCGTAGTATATACGGCTTTACCGTTAATCGTCATTAACAAGTAGTATCTATTATCAATCGTTGAAGCAACGCTGAATTCTCGACCCTTATAGCCTAGCTCATGCATATCCTTATTAATACCGGGTCCATGCCCCATTCTTATAGCGTTTAAGAGTATCCATGGGAAGTTCGAGGCATAGGGGTCCATTATTAGGGTTAAATGCTTAGAAGGTCCAATAGCGTTTTTATAATCAATATTCTTCAAGACAACCATTCTGCGGAGGAAATAATGTGTTAAGAATACTGTTTTGAAGAATTTCCTTAATCTAAGCCTCAGATTCTCGGCTACTTCTCTCCCACTAGTTATTAAGCGGGCTGATATAATCCTTGAAAGTATCTCTGGAACGTTTTCAGCGGCTTCAATTATCCCGCCCCAATGACTAGTCTCAACGCTTACTAGGTGTGATGTATTCCTCCATGGTAGGCCGGATACTTTAATCTTCCACTTACCAATCCTATCCCATAGTGTTTCCCCATGTATCTTGAAGGTTTTAGGCGTATACCTCGATCTCCTCGCGTCTTTAATCCTCAATATTCCCCCGCTGTAAGTGTAGACTGTATCATCTATTATGAAGGATTCAGTATACATTATCTCTTCGGTATCAGCATCAATCCTATAATATACGTCTCCTATTCCTTCATGGTAAAGCTTCAATGCTATATAGAACTCCTTCTCGCCAGCATGTACTAGTATTGATGGATCAGCTATTACGGGGTGGTGTTCATGGGGGTTTCCAGCATAGTAACTGTACATTTGGAGGAAGAGTATTGAGTCTATAATTGATGACTTACCCCTACAGTTACCACCATGTATAATGTTTAAGCCTTTATTGAATCCGACCATGAATTCTTTAAAACCGCGAAAATTCTCAATAATCAATTCGCGAATCATATTTTCTCCCATAAAGTATTATTTAAACAAATACTTAATTTCATTAACGGATATCCG
>WAON01000216.1 GCA_015521265.1 Desulfurococcales archaeon | reverse complement strand
TTCTCCGGGTTCCTATACCTATCCTTACTATTACTATTCACTGTTACAAGGTCTATTTCGAAATCCAAGCTGGTTAAAGGTCTTGAAGGGTCTAGTTTCTTCGCAAACCTTGTCAACTCCTTCCTCGTAAAAGTTCTCTTACCCATCTCGACGAGTTTTACAGCGGCTTCTTTGAGTACTTCCCAGTTAGCCTTCTTATAGATTGTTTCTTGGCTGTTTTCCAATGGTAATCCCCAGTAATATATCAAGGAGGGATGTCTCCTTAATAAAAATATTCATTATAGAGGGGGTGAAAAGAATGTGTTAAAGAAAATATTCCTGCGGGGGGTTTATGGTTAAACCATGTATTACTGGTTTTCCTCCCTGGCTTCTCCACCTGCTTTCTCAGCTCCAAGAATTTCGATGAGTTTATCGGTCATCTCCATTATTGCTTTTGCAGCGTCTGAGTCTGGATAAGCTAGTAGGTATGGTACGCCTTTATCTAGGGCTTCACCGATGTAGGGGTCTAATGGGATTTTTGCTAGGAGCCTTGTCCCATACTTTCTCGCTAGTTCTTCCCCGGTACTCTTACCCAGCAACTGATATACGCTTCCGCACTTGGGGCAGCGGAAATAACTCATGTTCTCAACTATTCCTAGTAGCTTAACATTGTTTCTCAGTACGAAGTTTATTGCTTTAGCAACTATTACCTCGGATAATATGCTTGGGGCCGTTACTACTATTGCACCATCAAGATCCTTTATTGTTTGTACAATAGTGATCGCTTCATCCCCCGTCCCCGGCGGCAGGTCTATTATTAGGAAGTCATTCTCGCCCCAGTTAACCTTAGCTAGCAGCTCCGTGATCGCTTTCGATACTAGTGGGCCTCTCCAGATTATTGGTGTATCCGGAGTATCGAGTAGTAGGTTTGTAGCAACAACTTTAATATCAAGGGGGGCCTTTACCGGCTCGATTCCCGCTTCACTAGCAGTATGTCTTAAACCCATTATTCCAAGCATTGTAGGTATGCTCGAGCCATGAATATCTGCGTCTAGCAGGGCTACACGGTAGCCTTTAACTGCTAGTGCTAGGCTCAGCATTGATGATATAAAGGTTTTACCGACGCCTCCCTTACCGCTTAGAACCATTATCTTATACTTGGTCTTAGCCAGCCTCTCCCGGGCCATATTCATTAATACGAATGTAGGGGTTATCCTTCTCTGAGCCTGCTGGCCAGGCTGTTGGCCTTGTTTCATAGTGTAGCTTGACAACTCGGATCATCCCGCAAGGCTGGTATTGATTGTTTTGTAGTGGTATTATCCATTATTGGGATTATATAGGTAGCCGGTAGGTATGTTTTGAGGCTTTATATCCTCGTGTAGAGGATTATGTCTCCTTTATCAGTTAATAGGAAATCCCATAATCCTAGGAATACGTAGGGTTGTATCCCGCGTAGAAACTCGATTACACTAGTCTTCTTACTGGAAGGCTCACTTAACTCATACTTGTACTCTCGTAATAGAATATCTGATTCAAGGCATAGGTCTCCCGAATATACTAGGGGGCCTTTAAATCCATAGACTACGTCCCTACATGCACGAGGCATTGGTACTCCTACAGTGTACTGGTCGCTTTCGAAAACTATGTTTATCTCTCCCTTATCGTTCATGTGTTCATCCTTAACAGTATAGATCTTACCATCGCCTAGAACCCCTAGATCTAGTGATTCAACTATTTCAGCCGATCTAGGGGGGATTTTCCCCGTAGCTAATTCAAGGTAGGTACTCCTAGCATCAACTGTATCATAGATCGCTAGTATACCCGGCTTCCTGCGGAGAATCTCCCATGCAAGTAAACCGAGCTTTATTATTAGCGAACCGATACTCTCTTCTTCCGGTTTAAACTCATCGGTTATCCTTAAAACGTATTTAAACCTGCTGCCTCCTAGGCTTATCACTCCGGGATTAATCTTGATCTTATCCAAGTATCCGTGGGCGTGGTATAGTGATAGATCTATTTCACCACCTGTTAATAGCTCCGGTGGTTCATATATAACCCTTAAACCTAGGATATCGGCTAAATAATCAAACCTACGCGGATCCTCGGCTATAGTGTCAAAGCTTGCACGTGCGTATTCGAAAGTTATGTTTTTGAAAACCCATGCAAGGGTTACGGTGGGATCCTTACCGATCGCAAAGTCCGCAATACTCCTCATATACTCGGTGATCAATGCCGCTCCAACAGCACCGCTAGCCTCGGGCTCCTCGAGTTCAACGTATTCACTAAGCTTCTCCACTAGGTATTTCGTAAGTATAGCGGTTAATTCAACGTAACGGGCCGATTCGTCTGTTCCAAGCATGCCTATTAATACAGTGCTTGTCTTAAATAACCTCCAAACTCTCTCCCCAAACCTTATCCAGTAAGTATCTAGCCAAAACTTCTCCGTATACACCAATTCCCTATTCCCGCAAAACCCTCATAAGCAACATGCCTGCATCAATACAATAATATTTTAGATTGATAAATGATTATTTCCCAATTATAGTATTTATTTATGAACTTATTATTACCGTGTAGTAGGCCGTACGTGTATTAGACGGGTGCTATACTTGAAGGGGTTAACGAGGATTTGCTGGAAGTCTCCGGGTAAAATAATATTGTTTGGGGAGCACTTCGTTGTTAAGGGTAAGCCTGCTCTAGCAGTTGCTGTAAACATGTATGCTAAGACTATTGTCGAACCAGCAGTTAAAGGATACACGATCCATTCGAGAAACCTCGGGTTAACAAGTGATTTATCTAGGGGCGAAATCGCTGAAGCCTATAAGCCCTTCAAGAAGATACTAGAAGTTATAACTGAAGAGTATGGAGCTCCAAAACCCTTTAAGGCAGTAATTGACTCCGAAATACCGGTTTCAGCTGGTATGGGTTCTTCATCATCAACAGCAGTATCCTTCACCGCGGCAATCCTAGACTATATGGGTGTTGAGCCTAGGAGGGAAGTGGTTAATAGGATCGCGTTTAAGGGTGAGGAAGTAACTCATGGTAAGCCTAGTGGTATAGATAACACGCTTGCAGTTTATGGCGGATTCATACGCTACGAGTCGGGCAGGATTAAGCGTTTAAGCCTAGATCTCCCTGAAAGTACTGTCCTAGTAGCTGTTGATACCGGTGTTCCGAGAAATACCGGCGTTCTCGTTAAAAGGGTCCTCGAACGATACGATCGGTTTCCAGAAATATTTGAGCATGTATATGACGCTGCTTCAATACTAGTTGACGAAGCAATTAAATCCTTTAGGGAATCCGACCCGTATAGGATTGGGGAATTAATGAATATCAACCACGGCCTTCTTGTTTCGATCGGGGTTTCTATCCTCGAGATTGAGGAGGCTCGATACACCCTTATTAAGAGTGGAGCGTATGGTTCGAAGCTAACGGGTGCTGGTGGGGGTGGAATGGTTATTGGGCTTATGCCTTCCAGGAATTTCCGAAAGGTTTATACTAGTCTTAGTAAAATGTTTAATCAAAAGACTTATGCATTAGGTATTGACCACGAAGGCCTTTCTAAATGTCTAGAATCTAGTTAACATGATCATTAACTTCTCTAAAAATTCTTCTTATGACAC
>WAON01000215.1 GCA_015521265.1 Desulfurococcales archaeon | reverse complement strand
CAATAACTCATTTAATACCCTGGATAGCGCCCTCGTAGTACCATACCGCCTAATACTTTCTCTAACAAGCTTCTCATAGACATCATCATCTAATATGACAGTTGTACGCTTAGGCATCTAATCACCTAGATGTATAAATAGCTAGTCATATTAATAATGCTTTCTTAAAAAGACTGGATTAATATTGAAAACGGCTTTTGACAATGATAACGGAATACACTCATTATAGTATTTATTTTGAACTTAACACTGGGAAAAATGGTAACAAATAGATCATGTTGTAGAATTCTACGATGCAGTAGGGAAATCGTAGGTTTAAATCAAGGAGCAACGCGTTGAAGGCATTGTATCATTCGACTTACCTGATAAGTAATTACCTAGTTTTTCCTAGTAGGTAGCTTATTATTAGGATTGCTAGTATTGTTGATCCATCGTCCCCTAATCCTACAACCATCCATAAGGGTATTAGCCCGGCTAAGCCCAGCGTCATTGCTCCAAGCTTTACAGTTGATACGATTATCGTTGATAATTGGATTGTCTTCATGTATCTCCCCGCAACTTTTAACAGTTTGGGCAGTCCTTTAACCCCGTTTACTAGTACTGCATCGCCTATATTGGATACAACTCTTAAACTACCAATAGCGATCCCCACGTCTGCTTCTGCAATTGCTTCTACATCATTGATCCCGTCTCCGACGAAAGCAACGGGCCCTCTCATAGTTTTAAGCTTAACTACTAGTTCCTTTTTATCACTGGGTAGTAATCCTCCATAATACTCCTTTATTCCAAGCGTTGAAGCAATCCTTCCAACTCTCTCAGGGCGATCGCCGCTGGCTATTACGGGGTTTAGATTCATCTTTTTCAATTCATCTATAACATTAATTGTCTCATCAGCTATCTTTTCCTCGAGGCATATGGTTCCAGCATATTCATCGTTAAATGCTACATGTACCTCGAGGACTCCTTCACCGCAGCTATGATATTCTGGGATACCTCCTGTTATTTCTGAAATATACCTCCGGGATCCAATGTAGACTTTTAAACCATTCACTCGGGCTTCAACACCTTTACCGGGATGCTCGACTGCTTCAATGGGTATTAAGTCGCTCATGTGTGCAAGGATCCTTGAAACCGGGTGATCGCTTGCTTTTGCAGCTGCACCAGCCAGCCTCAATAATTCCCTCCTACTATGATTAATTGTTAATACTTTTGAAACCCTCATTTCGCCAAGGGTTATTGTACCGGTTTTATCTAGTACAAGGGTTTTAACCCTGCTAGCTTTCTCGAGAACTATTCCTCCCCTAACAACTACTGATCTCCTGCTTAGAACTGTTATCGTGTATGCTGTTGCAGTACTAGTTGATAATATGAAGGCACTGGGGCATCCGGCTAGTAATATTGATAATCCACGGTATAATCCGAACACTGCCGAGGTTAACGCGAATACTCCGAGAACGATCAGGGTGTAGGGCTGTGAAAACTTCTCAATAAACCTCTGAATAAAAGCCTTCCTCTCCAAAGCCTTTTCTGCTTCCCTAACTAGTAATTGGAGCATTGAATCAGCCGGCTTCCTTAAAGCTTTCACCGTAACCAGTCGATCCCTGTTAATGTATCCACTGTAAACTCTATCCCCACTCTTTAAATACACTGGGCTAGACTCGCCTGTAACGTAGGAGGTATCGAAGATGGATTCACCCTTAACAATAACTCCATCAACTGGTACAACACCGCCAGGCTTAACGAGTACAGCGTCTCCCACTACTACTTCATCTAGCTTCTTCCTCAATACACTATTACCAGTCTTAACATCGATAAAACTAGGTGCTAGCTCCCTTAGATCGGTCAGCTTCTTCTTAGCATTAATCTCCGAGTACTCCTCGATAAGCTCGGATGCAGCGTAGAGTGTAAATATTAGGAAGCCCTCGATATAAGCGTGCAGATACCACGTAGCAAGCCCTGCAGTACCCATTAGTAAATCAACGGAGACCCTCTTCCTAGTCAGGAGGATATAAGTCATCCTCGATAGGATCACTAGTGATAATATGAGTAGTAAATAATCGAATACATGGTGGTGAATGCCTAGGAGGCTGATAAGGAATATTGCAAGGCTAATAATACCAACCAGTAACCAATACAGTATTTCACCCAGCTCATCTCGATCCATTCATAAACACCATTTAAACCAGAGGACTCAAACCGGTGAATAAAAGGAATTATTTTTGAGAAAGATGCCTCGGGATATATACTATTTTAGAGTTGAAGCATTAACTGCAACTATAACAGTGCTAGCGGACATTAGTAATGCACCGATCGCTGGTGGTAGTAGGAATCCTAGGAAGTATAATGCACCCGCTGCCGCCGGGATTGCGAATACATTGTATCCAACAGCCCATAATAGGTTCTGTTTTATCTTCCTATATGTTTTAGCTGATAGGTCTATTGCTGATACTATGTCCCTTGGATCATTCTTTACCAGTATTATATCTGCTGATTCAATAGCGATATCTGTTCCTGCACCAATTGCTATACCCACGTCGGCCTCGATTAGTGCTGGTGCATCGTTTACGCCGTCTCCAACCATTGCAACAATCCTGTTACTAATTCTAAGCTTATGGACTACACCTGCTTTCTCGTGTGGTAGTACTTCGGCATAGTACTCATCGATCCCGAGCTCCCCGGCTACTCTCCTAGCAACGTTTTCAGCATCCCCTGTCAGCATTACTACTCTTATACCCCTCTTCTTCAACTCCCGGACAGCTATCCTGGACTCCTCCCTAATCTCGTCGTCTAGTATTATTGCACCAATTAATTCATCATTCATCAATACATAGGCGATAGTGTATCCTTCATCAATATATTTCCTTGTCGCAGCCGGTAGATCACCTGTTCTCTCCTCGATGTATTTAGGTGAAGCAATAACTATCCGTGAACCATTAATAAATCCTTCAACACCTATGCCCGGAATATTCTTGAAACTAGTTACATTTAATGGTATAATTCCCTGCTCTTCAGCATGTTTTACGATAGCCTCTGCTAATGGGTGACTGCTGTGTTTCTCAATGCTTACAGCGTACTGGATTATATCCCTTACATCTATTCCCTCCTTAACCGCTACAACATCTACAACGATAGGCTTCCCCTTCGTTAAAGTCCCAGTCTTATCAATTACTACGGTATCTATCCTGTAAGCCCTCTCGAAAACCGATCTATTCCTAATCAATACCCCACTGCTAGCAGTTATAGCTGTAGACCGGGAGACAACTAGTGGTATAGCTAGTCCTAACGCGTGAGGGCATGTGATAACCATTACGGTTACAGCCCTCTCGAGGGCAAATACTGGACCCCCCATATATAGGAACCATACTATGAATGTTATCGATCCAACTGTTAAAGCAATAATTGTCAACCACTTAGCAACTCTCCCAGCAAGATCTTGAAGCCTAGACCTGCTAGCCTGTATATTCTTGATCAGCTCGACTACTTGTGATAGATAAGTATCTTTCCCAACAGCTATCGCTTCAACGATCAATGATCCATCGAGGTTCACCGTTCCAGCGATAACTTTTGAACCAGTAGTTTTATAGACTGGTTTAGACTCCCCGGTAACCAGTGATTCATCAATACTGGAACTACCCTCTACAACTACGCCGTCAACAGGTATCTTCTCGCCGGGCTTAACTAGTATTTTATCACCCTTCTTAATTCTCGAGACATGTACTTCTATAATTGATCCATCATCCCCTACTAAGTGGGCTGTGCTAGGCATTGCCTTAACTAGTTTCTCAACAGCTTTAGAAGCCCCCAGTATACTCTTCATCTCAATCCAGTGCCCGATAAGCATTACATCGATCAGTGTTGCAAGCTCCCAGAAGAAGGTTTTACCTGTTATTAGGAATGTTACTAGCGAACTGTAAATGTATGCTACGCTTATTGCTACACCTATAAGAGTCATCATACTCGGAAGCTTCATCCTTACTTCTCTAACCAGTCCAACTAGGAAAGGTTTACCACCATAGATATAGACAATTGTTGACAAGATCCAAAGTATTACCAGCCTACCCGGGAATTCAACGCTGAACCCTATGAATGATTGAAGACTTGGAGATAAAATTATGATCGGGAATGTCAAGGTTAGGGATACAATAAACCTTCTCCAATAATCCCTTATCATAGCCGTGTGATCATGGTGTGAGTGATCGCCGTGTCCGGCTTTACCGATCCCCGATTGTGTATGAGAATGTTTATGTGTATGCTCCATATTAGGATGATCATGATTCATAACTATTCAACTCTACAATTATAACTTATAACCCCGCCTATAGGGTTCTAATCCCTCGAGAACCTCCTTAACCTCTGGATCATTCATTAATTTTCCAAGAGTGTAGCGGAATGCTTCTAGTATAATGTATTCGGCGAAGTGTCTAGTTATACAGTAGGGGCAGGGTTTTAGGCTCTTTGCAGCTTCAACGATAACATCTCTATTCTCCATAACCGTTTTCAAAACCAGCTTTTTCAAATCGTTGTATAGGTAGTTGGAGATAGGCTTGATCTTCTCCTCAATATCCGGCGGGGCTTCTACCGGGTATACTTTCCGTCTAGAAGCATAATATTTAAGTACGCCGCCCTTAACCTCCTTAACACCCACTAGACTTATTAAGCCCGCATCCTTCAACAACCGTATATGGTACCTGATCGTATTGATATCCTTGTAAAGTCCCCTCTTCTTCAATTCTTCAGCGATCTCATATACACTCATAGGCTTCTGAGATAAAAGCTCTAGGATCAGGATTCTTACTTCATCGGCTAGCGCTTTAGCTTCAACGATCCTCGCAATTAACGGTATGAGGTTCATATCAGACCACTATGACAGGCTATGGATTAGACCACTATTAAACTTTTTTAACCGGTACAAAGAATTTAATAGGGGTATAAGCCGTAACGTAATCCAAGAACGCGAAGCCCCTCCTCGAAGAAAAAAGGCTTATCCAAGCCGATCAACTTAGGGAGGGGTTTACGCGTTTCAAGTGGTGGTAAAATGAGTGATGAATCCAAACTCGTATTCGCAGTAGTTCTAGCCTCAATCGTATTATTCTCAACAATAACGATACTAGTCCTAGCAAGCCAATGGCGCTTCATGTTCCCGGAAATGTTTGAACACATATTCGGCGGAGATAGTAGACCTAGTGAACTGTACGAGAAAACAGTTCTAACCGGTACCGTATACAACATTACTACTAACAGTATAATAGTCCATGGTGATCGAGAATACTATGTTCCATTAACCGGTAATTGGATCATCAGGTTTAATAATGGGACAGTTGTGGAAGCCCCTTCGGAAAAAGTAATTTCTAGATATGTATCGGTCAATGACAGCGTAGTCATCACCGGCTATATGCGGATGGAGCCTAGAGGGATGATGATAGAGATGCATCCCTTAGAAATAGAGTTTACTAATGAAAACTATACGATAAAGCCCCTACAACCCTTCAAGCCAGCCGGTGAAGAATGCCCATGTCACATGGGCGACGACCACTAATCCCTCATTGTTATTGGGGATTTAGTTGAGTAGTTTATACGGCATATTATATATTGGTGCTTAGCAGCTGGGGTTTCAGCATTATCTCCCATAGAAAATCTCGTGATCGTGTTCTACTTGTTAATAGCGTGAAATTATTAGCTGTATTAATAGTGTTTCGTAGTGGTGGAGCAGGCAGATCCGGGCGTTAAGGTATATTAGTGTTGAATTCATATGTTTACATTGTATACAATTGTTTATGGTGTTTATCTTGAAGGGGAGGTCTGCTGTGATCTCGGTTAGACTGCCGGCGAGATATTTGGAGATTATTGAAAAGATGATAAAGTATAACATAGCTAGCAATAGATCAGAAGCGTTAATCATACTAATCGAGAAAGGCTTAGGTAGCGTCTTGGAAGAAATCAGGTTCTGGGAAAATGTTTACCG
>WAON01000214.1 GCA_015521265.1 Desulfurococcales archaeon | reverse complement strand
GGTCTATGGGTGGGTTTCTCCCCTCTACTATACTCGTGATCGTGTCTTTGTCTTCTAGGTATAATGGTTCTTCTCTATGTATTATTACTTTTGTCTCATGTTCACTATTATATATGTAGAGCTCCTGCTTCATATAATCTAGGAATACTACTCCTTTCTCGGCTGTTATGTATAGTATCCTCTGCTTGAAGGGTGTTACCCTATTTACTTCTAGGCTTGAAAACCCCCTCTTATACTGTAATATTATTAATGCGTAATCGCTGAGTCTTGATACTACGTTTTCCAGCGTGTATGACCTGATCCTTATCGGGTACTCCCTATTAATAGCTAGGCTATTATCTATCTCGTGTATTCCTAGATCATATATTACATCTGTATTCTTAACCCTAGCTACGAATGGTCCTACTCTCCTTGATATCATTGTTAGTATTTCTCCCAGCCTACCCTGGCCAACGTGTTGGTGTAGTTTCCCTACTGCGGGATTATACCTTTCAATGTGTCCAACGGTTATCCATAGATCGTTTTCCTCGGCACGCTTGATCAATTCTACTGCTTGCTCAATGTTTCTAGTCATTGGTTTCTCGATGAAGAAGTATTTTACGCCTTTATCTGCTAGGGTTTTGAATGTTTCATAGTGGTATTCCGTGGGTGTTGCTATGAATGCTAAATCAACCGACCCCCTTGGTATATCTTTAACACTCGTTAATGGTTTTCCACCATATTTCCTCGATACTTTCCCGGCTTTTACAGGGTCGATATCGACTATGTAGGAGAGCTCTGCTATTCCAGGGTTTTCACTTATTACCCGGTTAATAACTCTTGCATGGGCTGAGCCCATGTATCCTGCTCCAATAACAGCGATCCTTATCAATCTAGGTATTGCCTCCGTCGGGGCTAGAGTGTTCTATTACGTATTCATGTATGGGGCTAGTTATAAGTAAGTGGTTCTATCTACTTTATTGGTTCTTTTAGGGCATCGAGGATGTATTCTATGTCTTCGCTACTTAGTGCTGGGTGTACTGGGAGGCTTAATACGTGTTTGCTTGCATTGATGGAGTTTGGACATATGTTTTGTGGGTATCCTAGTTTCTTGTATAGTGGTTGTTGGAATACTGGACGTGGATAGTGTATTGCTGCCCCTATACCCTTCTTGAGTAGGTGTTTCCGTAGCTCATCCCGGGTTAGAGGGTATTCTTCGCCTACCCATACTACGTATTGGTGGTACACGTGTTTAGCATATGGTTTTTCTACTGGGGGGTTTAACCCCTTAATCGACTTGATTCCTTTAGTTAGTTTTTCAGCATTACTCCTCCTCTTCTCATTGAATTCTTCAAGCTTCTTTAATTGTACTCTCCCTATTGCTGCCGCTATACTCGTCATTCTTAGATTGTATACTAGGATTACGTGTAGGTATTTCTCGGATTGTCCATGGTTTCTCAATAGTCTCGCTTTCCTAGCTATTTCATCGTTGTTAGTAGTTATCATCCCTCCTTCCCCCGTGGTCATGTTTTTCGTTGGGTAGAAGCTGAAGGCTCCCACATCGCCTATAGATCCAACCTTGACGCCGTTATATTCTGCTCCATGGGCTTGGGCAGAGTCTTCTACTAGGTACAGCTTATAGTCTTCAGCTATTTCCTTGAAAGCCTTCGTATCGGCTGGGTGCCCGTATAAGTGTACTACGATAATAGCTTTTGTTTTACTAGTTATTTTCTCGAGTACGTTGTCTGGATCTAGATTATATGTCTCCGGATCTATGTCTGCAAATACAGGCTTTGCACCCTGGAATAATATAGCGTTACTCGTTGCTATGAAGGTGAAGGGTGTTGTTATTACTTCATCTCCTGGCCCTATACCGATCGCTTTTAACGCTATATCTAGGGCTGCTGTTCCATTAGCTACTGCTACAGCGTGTTTAACACCAATATACTCCGCGAATTCCTTCTCGAAAGCTTCTACTTCGGGCCCATGAGCTAGTATTCCGGACTCCATTACACGCTTTACTGCTTCGAACTCTTCAGCTCCAAGGAGGGGTTTAGCGATTGGGATCCTAATTTTCAAGCTTCATAACACCACATCTAGACTATCAACTATTAACATTGTTCTAGAAGGGGTGTGTGTGATTTAAGATTTATAGTTTACTGGGTTGTGGGAATCTTAAAGTTAATGAGAGTTAAACTATTCTTACACGGTTAAATTTCTTGTTCTGCCAGCTGTATCTTCTAATCCTTTTACTCCTTCCAAATCCGCAGGCTGCACAGTATCCTTTTGCTACGTTGAATGCTCTCCTACCGCATCTGCGGCATCTTATATGTGTTTTGCTCCTGCCGTGTTTACCCATGCTGGGTGTTCCTTTGCCCATGAATACTCACCTATTCCTAGGCTTTCGTTGGGGAGATTAGTATTACTGTGTCTCCTCGGATAACTATTGTTCCAAGTTTGCGTGTTGATCCGTCATCTCTCAGTTCCTCGGCATCGTCGAGTACTATGTTTAAGTGTTGATCGTAGCTTCTAAGCTTCCCTCTAACCTCGTAGTTACCCCTGAGCTTAATTAATACTATGTCTCCCAGTGATTCCTGGAGTACTTTATGTGCTGTTTCAGCC
Source organism: Desulfurococcales archaeon (assembly GCA_015521265.1). Lineage (GTDB taxonomy): Archaea > Thermoproteota > Thermoprotei_A > Sulfolobales > Desulfurococcaceae > WAON01. Next base: position 11,407 of record WAON01000214.1, on the reverse strand, counting down.
ATTACAGACTACCCCTATCCTTGTATAGTGTTTCCCGCGTATTCACCGGTTACTAGTGGATTTCTTGTTTAAACGATAAATGTATAGGAATATATAGTTTTACCCGGTATTGCTTCATGGATGGTATTAGAGTTAAACTATTTGCGTGGTTGGTGTATTTTGGGTAAACGTTACTTGCTGTCTAAGCGGGAGAAGAAGAATATTATCCGTGTATTATCCGCTAAGTATCCGGGGATTCCTGCTAGTAAGGATTCAAGGATGGAGGTTCTCGAGGATAAGGGGCTGGGAAGGATCATTATTATAGATGGTGTTCCAGGGCTTATTATTATTGATGACAAGTATTATCCTCATCTCCGCTTCCTCTTATCTAGGGGTTATAACTGGATTCCATATGTGGTTGTTGATATGGGTGCTGTTAAACCCTTGTTGAGGGGTGCTGATGTTATGAGGCCTGGGATTAGGAGTATTAATGGATCGTTTAATAGGGGTGATCCAGTTGTTGTCGTGGATGAGAAGTATTTGAAGCCTTTCGTAGTTGGTGAAGCCTTGTTTGATTCATCAGTTGTTGAGGGTATGGAGAAGGGGAGGGTTATTAAGAATGTACATCGAGTTGGGGATAAGTATTGGAGTATTGTTTAGTAACTAAATGTATTCTTCAGCACTATTTCTTATCCTATCCCTAAATAAACCTATACTACCTATAAGTATGATCATTAGGACTAGTCCTATTGCAAGCCTAGTATTGTGTATCATTAGTGTTTCATTATATTCTCTGTCAGCCGATCTATTTAAAGCCCTCTCCAAGACACCTCTTGGGGATTCATAGTAGTTTATTCTGCGCTGGCTGTCCTGGTTTGCTACGAGTATTACGAATGCACCGATTAGGCTGGCGGCGATTAATATTATCAGTATGATTCTCTGATCTTCCCTATTCATTCCCGCATACCATGTATATGTTTTAACGGATATGCTTTTAATATTACTCATTTATAAATTGGTTTATGTTATTTTATTGTTCAAGGTGGTAGCTATGGGTTTTAGTGATGGCGACTTCGTGTTAGTTGATTATGTTGTTAGAGTTAAGGAGACTGGTAATGTAGTTGATACTACTATTGAAGAGATTGCTAGGAAGGAGAACATATATGAGCCAAACAGGCTGTACGGTCCAATACTAGTAGTCATAGGCAAAGGATGGATTAATGAAGTCGTAGAAAACGCTTTAAAGGAGATGAATGTTGGTGAGGAGAAAGAAGTTATTGTACCGCCTGAGAAGGCTTTTGGGCAAAGGGATCCCAGCAAGGTTAAGGTGTATAGTCTCAGGGAGTTTAGGCGTCGAAACATTAATGTTAATATTGGAGACGTAGTAGAGATCGGTGGTCAGAGGGGGATCGTTAAAGGGATTAGTGGTGGTAGAGTAATAGTAGATTTTAACCATCCACTGGCTGGTAAAACGTTGGTGTTTAAGGTTAAAGTTGTAGCGAAGCTTGAATCCTTAGAGGATAAGGTTAGAGCCCTTGCTGTTAGACACCTCCAAATACCTAGTGAGGAATTGGAGATAGTGGTTGACGGGGATAAGAAGGAGGTAACCGTTAAGATCCCGTCAAAGTATATGGCTAAGAAGGATCTACAGTATGGGAAGATATCCTTTGCAGCAGATGTACACAAGTTCTTCAAGGATAAGATTAATAGAGTAGTATTCGTGGAAGTTGTAGAGTTTGCTAAGCCTAAGGAGGAAAAGAAGGTAGAGGGGAAGGAGGAGGAGAGTGAAGTCGTCGAAGCAGCTGGAGCTGGGCAGGAAAGCAGTGGAGAGGGTGTAGCTGAGAGTAATAGCAGTAGTGGAGAGTAAAAGGTAGTGTTTTATTAGGCGATACCTGTTTCCCTTATAAGCCTCCAAGCTGCTTCTTCTGTTAACCCGTTTTCTCCTAGTATAGTGTATCTTTCCGGTCTTATCTTGTGTGCTATTAGTAATGCTTTAACTATTGTTTCAGCCGATACTCCTAGTTCTTTAGCAGTTGTTGGTAAGCCTATCTTCTTCATTATCCTCTTAACCTTCCTCCAAGCAGGGTCTCCGTACAGGTATAGCATCATTATTGTTCCGAGTGCTACTTGTTCTCCGTGTAGTGCTTTTCCGGGCGCTATTAAGTCTAGGGCGTGGCTGAATAAGTGTTCTGATCCACTGGCCGGCCTGCTTGAACCAGCTATACACATTGCTACACCACTACTTATCAATGCTTCTACGAGCACCCTTATACCATCCGGGTTTCCACTGGCTATTAATTCATGGTATCTTAGAACATGTTTTGCTGAGAGTAGTGCTAGTTGGGCGGCGTATTCTCCATAGTATTCTCCTTTAAGCCTGTGTGCTAGCTCCCAGTCTTTTACTGCTGTTAGTTTCCCTATGAGGTCCCCTACACCGGCACGGTTAAGCCGCGGCGGAGCCCTGGTTATAACGTCTATATCTGCTATTATAGCGTAGGGTGTTACTGCTCTCACACTTGTAGGCTTCTCGGTTCCTTTGAGTGATGCGAAGGGCGATGCTATACCGTCATGGCTTGCTGCTGTGGGTACGCTGATAAAGTAGCCGTTGTTAACGTGTGCACTATATTTCGCTATATCGATTGATTTACCCCCGCCTACTCCTAGATATATTACTACTTCCTTACTCTTAGTTTCAGAAGCTATTTTCTCAGCTGTTTCTACGTGTGCACTAGTTATTTTCCAAGAGTAAACACTATACCCCTCTTCATCGAGGGCTTTTTCGACTAGTTTTCCGGCTACTTCATAGGTTTTCGGCCCGCTAACTATTCCGACTGGATAGTTATTGGTTAGCTTCATAGCCTCCAGGTACTCGGGTATTTTATCTAGGATCCCTGAACCTATAATTACTTTCAACGGCAGGGTTATCTCGTGTATCTTCCTATTCAAAACCTGATACACCACCGGGTGTATGTGGTTCCTGGTAAAACGGAGTTTTTAATAGTCTATGCTATATGTTTAATAGCATTGTTAGTAATCCTTAATAACATGTATCAGTGTCTCTTCCCTGCCGGGATGTTTTGTATTGGGGGTTTGAATGGGATGGTTAGGGAGTCTAAAACTACGACTGTTGGATTAATAGCTGGTGATCACGTTGTACTTGCTGCTGATAAGAGAGCTACTGCAGGTTCTTTTATCGCTCATAAGAGGGTTAAGAAGATACAGTTGATAACTAATTATGCCGCTTTAACTATTAGTGGCTTAGTTGCTGATGCACAGTTCCTTGTTGAGCAGGCTCGGTATATTGCGAGGAAGTATTATAATGATACTGGTTCGCAAATGAAGATCTCGGCTTTAGCATCAAATATGTCATTGATCCTTACAGCATACTTGAGAGTTTACCCCTTCATAGTCCAGCTACTTCTCGGCGGTGTTGATGGTACTGGTCCCCAGCTGTATTATCTAGATCTTTACGGGACTATTAGTAGGGAGGAATACATGGCTACCGGGTCTGGATCACCGACGGCTATCGGGGTACTCGAGGAGGGTTATAGTAGGGATTTGAAGGTTGAAGATGCAGTGGAGCTTGCGAAGAAAGCAGTATTAGCCGCTATGAGGAGGGATGGTTTTTCCGGTGAGGGCGTTGATGTAGTTATTATTGGACGGGAGGGTGTTAGAGAATACACGTTTATACGGGAGAAGAAGCTGGTTTCTCAACAATAATGTTTGGGAAAATATTTTAAACTCCTTAATTATATCTTGGTTATGAGGAGTAGGCTGATCTCAGTATAATAATGTTCTACTACATGGTTAAACCTCTACATACCAGTTTAACACCGGTATAGTCGGGACTGCTCGTAGTGATCACGGCTTGGTGGTCCTCTCGATCAGACGTAGAACTACGTGAGTGAGTGTTGGTGTTTATAGTTGAAGAGGGTTATGCTTGACAGGAATAGGGCTGAGCTTATTAAGAGGATTATAATGGAGCTTCCCCCGGAGCTTGTATTGACTAATATAGAGTTTGAAGGCCCCGAGATCGTGCTGTACGTTAGGAATCGGCAGGCTATTGCTAAGTATTTCGACCATGTAAAGGCTATTGCGAAGAAAGTTAGGAAGAGGCTTGTGATCAGGGCTGATCCAGATGTTAGGTTGCCGCCTGAGCAGGCTAAGGAGAAGATACTGCAGATTATCCCGCCGGAGGCAGGTGTTGATCCTAGTAGTATTGTTTTTGATCGAACCCTTGGAGAGGTTTGGATTAAAGCCGAGAAGCCTGGAATGGTTATTGGTAAGGGTGCTAAGCTTAGACACCAAATACTAGCCGAGACGGGTTGGAGGCCAGAGGTTTGGAGGGCTTCACCCCTAGAATCTAAGACGTTGAAATCCGTAATGTACAGTATTCTTAACGAGAGTGATTACCGGTTAAAGTTTCTAAGGTATATTGGTGAAAGGATTCATAGGGATGTGATCTTTAAGAACAACTATGTACGAATAACAGCATTAGGAGGATTCATGGAAGTCGGTAGGTCTGCTATACTTGTTGAAACTAGGGAGAGCAGGGTACTTCTAGATTTTGGCGTTAACGTTGGTGCGGGATCTAACTTCGATAAAGCGTATCCATTTATAGATATTGATCAATTAAGGCTTGCAGAGCTAGATGCCGTAATAGTGACCCACGCCCACCTAGACCACGTGGGCTTAGTCCCCCTCCTCTACAAGTATGGTTATAGGGGTCCAGTCTATGTTACTAAGCCTACCCGTGAATTAATGACGATCATGATCAAGGACTTCATAGATGTTACGCAGAGGGAGGGGAAGCCCCTACCATATACTGAGAAGGATATGGTTACAATGATACTCCACACTATACAGCTGGAGTATGCTGAAGTTACTGATGTAGCTCCGGATATTAAGGTTACAATGTATAATGCAGGCCACATACTTGGATCTGCTATTGTTCATCTCCATATCGGTATGGGGCTTCACAATATAGTGTATACCGGTGATTTCAAGTATACTCATACAAGGCTTCTCAGCAAAGCTAATGATAGGTTTCCACGTGTTGAAACGTTGATTATGGAGTCTACTTATGGTGCTACACGTCAGCAGAGCCGTAGGGAGGCTGAGCTTGAACTAATAAGGGTTATTCGCAAGACTATGGAGCGGAACGGTATAGTTTTGATCCCTGTCTTCGCCGTGGGACGTGGACAGGAAATAATGCTTGTGTTGAGTGATGCTATTAATCGTGGATTCCTTCCGAAGGTTAACATCTATATTGAAGGCCTTGTAAACGAGGTTACCGCTATACATACCCAGTACCCGGAGTATCTAAACAAGAATCTTAAGGAGATGATTTATAGGGGTGATAACCCATTTACAGCCGATTTCTTCAAGATCGTTGAGGGTAGGACTGCAAGGCCGGATATTGTTGAGGATAGGCCTTCCATAATTATCGCTACAAGCGGTATGCTTACCGGCGGCCCTGCCGTCGAGTACTTGAAACTACTCGCTAGTGATCCTAGGAATAGCCTAGTATTCGTAGGGTATCAGGCTGAAGGCACCCTTGGTAGGATGATTAAGGATGGTCTTAGGGAGTTACAGGTTGTTGTCGATAATCGTGTAGAGCTTATTAGGATTAACATGGAGGTTTACAGTATTGAAGGTTTCAGTGGACATAGTGATCAGAGCGAGCTGTTAAGGTATGTGAGAAATATTTATCCAAAACCAAGAAACATTATATTGAACCATGGAGAGCCTACCGCTATAACAACCCTTGCACGATTAATAGCTAGGTATGTTAGGTCTAGTGCATCGGGTTATCCAGCATCAACTAATATATTCACTCCCAGAATACTCGACACTATACATATTACAGCATACAAGTAATCCTTCAATAATAACTAGGTGTATTACCTTGTCCCGAGTCCTATACCCTGGTCGTTTCCAACCTTTTCATAAAGGTCATTTAAAAGTATTGTTAAAGCTTCTCGACGAGTTTGACGAGGTAGTTGTTGCTGTTGGCTCTGCTCAGGAAGCATTTACTTGTCGTAATCCTTTTACTGCTGGTGAGAGGTTGGAGATGATTAATAATGTTTTGAAGAGTGAGGGTGTTGGCAGGGATAGGTATTGGCTAATTCCTGTCCCGGATATACGTATGCCTCCAGCGTGGACTAGTTATTTGTTAGCAATGGTTCCCGTGGTTGATGCTGTTGCTACTGGTAATCCTCATGTTGCGTATTTGTATGAATGGCTTGGTTTAAGGGTTCTAAAGCTCAAGCTCTATGAGCCTGATCGTTTTAATGGTACGCTTATTCGAAGGTTAATGTGTAGTGGTGGTGATTGGAGAAGCCGCGTACCGGGAGTTGTCGCTGAGTATATTGATCGTGTTAATGGTGTTGAGAGGGTTAGGAGGGTGTGTAGTAGTGCTTGTTGAAATAGATGGTTCTATGGGTGAGGGTGGGGGGCAGATTCTCAGGTATAGTCTCGGTTTTTCAGCTGTTCTATTAAAACCTGTTAGGATCTATAATATTAGGGCTAAGAGGAGCAACCCAGGCCTCCGGCCTCAACACTTAACTGCTGTTAAGGCCTTGCAGGAGATTACCGATGCTGAAGTTACTGGCGCTCGTGTCGGGAGTATGGAGATAGTGTTTAAGCCTAAGAGGAGGAAACCGGGGAGTTACCAGTTTAATATAGGTACTGCTGGAAGCATATCCCTTGTCATACAAGCGATCCTGCCGGCTCTTCTCTTCGGTGGTGGGGATTCACGTGTCGAGATTATTGGAGGTACTGATGTATCGTGGAGCCCGCCGATCGATTATATGAGGTTTGTATTACTACATAACCTATCATTACTAGGTATTAATGCTAGTATAGAAGTTCTCCGTAGGGGGCATTATCCTAAGGGTGGTGGTAGGGTTATTCTGAAAGTTAAGCATCTGGAAGAGCCTTTGCCGCCGATAAGTATTGTTGAGAGGGGTTGTATTAGGTCGATCAGGGGTTTGAGCCATGCAGTAAGGCTCCCTAGACATGTAGCCGAGAGGCAGGCTAGATCTGCTGCCCAGTATATCCTCGAGAAGCTTGGTGTTAAGGCTGAAATAGGGATCGAGTCTTACCCTAAGGATAAGGATCCTCATCTCGGACCGGGTAGCGGTATAACTGTCTACGCCGATGTTGATGCAGGTACCCGGCTTGGAGGGGATTCTATTGGTGCTCGGGGTAAACGTGCTGAGATCGTTGGTTTAGAGGCTGCTAGGAAGCTGGTGGAGGATCTTGGTACTGGTATGGCTTTCGATAGGCATATGGCTGATATGATCATTCCATACTTGTTCCTAGCTAGTGGGACTAGTAGGGTTGGTGTTGCCCGGTTGACTAGTCATGCGTTAACTGCCTTGATGGTTTCTAAGATTTTCCTTCCAGAGTCTGATTATCGTATTGAGGGTGAGGAGGGTTCTCGAGGTTTAATCGTTGTTAGGGGGATTGGTTTTTCTCCATGAAGAACCTGATGAGTATATTCTTTAACTCTTCTAGTCCATCCCCTCTTAGTGCTGATATTAGTAGTGGTTTTTTATCGGTCTCCCTTGTTATCGATTGGTGTGTTTTTTCTAGTAGTTGTCTAGGTGTTATATCGATCTTATTTATTACTGGTAGTATGTTTTCACTCCCTACGAGTTCTTCAACTTCTCTGTAGACTCTTAATTGTTCGTTTAGTGTGTAGTAGCTTTGGGGGCTTGGATCGAATACGTAGACTGCTTTATCGGCTAAGTGTTTTATTGCTAGTATTGCCTTGTTCTCTATCTCGTTCCTCATCGATTGAGGCCTGTCCAGTAGTCCGGGTGTATCTATTAGGGTTATTTTTCCTAGGTGTTCAACTATTATGTGTCCTACTATTATGTTCTTAGTTGTGAAGGGGTAGTTTCCTATTTCTGGTTCTGCGTTTGTAAGGCTTCGTATGATTGTTGATTTACCTACTTGAGGCATTCCAGCTATAATAACTATTAGGTCCCCAGATATATCCGGTAGTTTAGCTATTTCAACAACTACTTTCTTTATTGCTTGGATTAACTGGTTGCTTCTCTTATAGAAGGATAGTATTCTGCCTAGTCCTGCTTTGAAGTGTCCCGCTGCTTCTTTTCCCGAGTAGCTATTCTTTATGTTTAGCCTGTACTCGTGGTATATTCTCCTTAGGTTTCTCCTAGCTATTCTTAGTTTTTTAGCTGTTATACCCGGATCCGTACCTGTGATCATTCTGTATATTTCCACGTAGAAAGGATGGGATTTCTCGATTTCCTCCACTATACTGATGATCTTTTCCAGTTCTTTATCGACGATATTATATGCTATTGCTAGTTTTCCAAGGAGAGCATTTTTTAGCTGGGCTGTTTTATCCCTTCTAAGCCTTGGCGATACTGGTATAGTGGCTTTTCTTAGTTTTGAATCTATATAGGTGTAGAGTTCATCGTATGTTTTTATATAGTATTTTTTCACTTTATCCGGTAGGCTAGTCATTTCCTTCTCCGTTTATCGTTTAGGAGGGGTGTTTTCCCTAATAAATAGTTATAGTGGTGTTTTTCATTATATTGCTACGGGTTTTGCCGTGAGTATATTTATTATTTTATCTGCTACTTTGAGTAGTCTCTTATAACTTGTCCCGCTTATCTTGAAGATCTCTACTACTTCTCTATCGCTTGGATATTTCTTCTCTTTTATGTATTTGTATACGATGTATGCTAGCGCGTATTTGCTCCTCTTAGTTCGTGCTAGTGCTATTGGGTAGGTTTCCTCGATTAGTTTCAGTGTTCTATTGATCGGTTCCCATAAGTCTTTCTCCCCGATGTTCTTTTCAGCTTCAATAGTTGCTTTAGACTTTATACTGTGGATCATTTTTCCGGTTTCTATTACTTTATCATAATCTACTTCTAGCCATGGCTTGTCTTCTACGTATTTCCGGGCCATGTAGTATCTAGCCCTGTGTATCCTGTATTCTCTAAACTCCTTGTTCCTTTTTGGGTAGTGTCTTCTAAGCGATTCCCTCTCCTTCTCCCTTACCTCCTCGGTCATCCTCGGGGGTCCGTAGTAATAGATTCGGTCAACTACTAATCCGCAGCGGCTACACGTTACTTCTCCTCTTTCATAATCCCAGACTAGTTCTCCACCGCATACTGGGCAACGGTATTCGTTCATCCCGCATCCCTCAATAGTGGGGTTAGAAGGTATCGTATTCTTTGCTTCTCGATGTTCTGTTAGTACCGAGTGAGGGGGTTGGCCGAAACTATTCCGAAGCGAAACCTTTGATAACCTTAAAACATGAAAATTTTACTGACCCCTCTACGACGCTCCCGCCCGGGCTGGAGGGTGTTGGATGAGTAGAGGGCTCTGATCCCCGGGTTTACATTATCGTTTTAAACCGGTATAGGATATGTATTGTTTCACTAGGAGGTTTATTATGGGTTTGGAGTGTGTACTGTTATGAGTAGTGTTCCGGGAACTGTTATTGGTGTTAGGGTTAAGGATGGCGTTGTCCTCGGCTCGGAGAAGAGGCTCTCCTATAATGGCTACATACTTAGTAAGCAGACGAAGAAGGTTTTCCCAGTAACTAAACATATTGGTATAGGTTTCGCAGGATTAGTTGGTGATTCACAGTTTATATTGAAACTCTTACGCTATGAGGCTAGGAATTACGAGTTGCAGATTCATAGGGAGATCAGGGTTCGCGGGTTAGCAAAGGTATTATCACTAATACTATACTCCTACAAGCTGATGCCCTTAATAACTGAGATAGTAGTTGGGGGAGTAGATGAGAAGGGGCCGCAACTATATGTTTTAGACCCGGTTGGAAGCCTTATAGAAGACAAGCATGCAGCACTTGGAACCGGTGGATCGGTTGCTATGGGGGTCATAGAGCCCCGGTATAGGGAGGATATGAGTATTGAGGAGGCGAAACAGCTCGTAGTGGATGCGCTTAGGGAGGCTATTGAGAGAGATGCTGTATCGGGTGATGGTATAGACTTGCTTATGATTACTCGGGATGGTTATAGGGAGGAGCAATTATTATTCAAATCCTAACAAGCCCCAGTGTAACCCCATGAAACCCACCCCCTTCGACTATAAGAGAGCAATACAGATACAGAAGATTCTAAGCAGTAAAGCACTGGAAAGCCTTGAAAAACCTGAGCCGCTGGGGGAAGTAAAGTATGTTGCAGGAGTCGACGCCGCGTATTATCATGGTAGGATAGTTGGTGTAGCAGTCCTCCTAGAATATCCGTCCGGGATCCTTGTTGAGTATAGTGTTGTTGATAAGAAGCCTCCAATACCATATGTTCCAGGCCTCCTAGCTTTCCGCGAAGCCCCCGCATATATATCCGCTATACTGAAGCTTAGCCGGGAACCCGACGTGTTAATGGTTGATGGCCACGGCCTCAGCCATCCCCGGGGCTTGGGGATAGCGACTCATATGGGTTTAGTACTTGATAAGCCGAGTATAGGTGTTGCAAAGAAGAAACTCTACGGTGAGAGGGTAACGATTAACGGAGAGGATTACCTTAGAGCCCACGGCAGGATCGTTGCTAAGATCATTAAGCATAGGGGTAAGGAGTTATACGTAAGCATAGGCTATAAGATCACGCTGGAAGAAGCAGTAGAGATAACAACCAAGATGCTGAAGCCCCAGTACAACCTACCCCTACCAACCCACATAGCAGACCAATTATCGAAAAAGATAGCTAGGGAAAAGAAAAATAAAATAAAACCATGAAAAGACTAGAAAACACAATAGAGGGCCCGTAGCCTAGCCTGGATAGGGCGCCGGCCTGCGGAGCCGGAGATCCGGGGTTCGAATCCCCGCGGGCCCGTTTATTTTTACGGGGTTGTCTTCAAATTTTTCTCGATGGTGGGTTTTCTTGGCTAATGGATTCGTAGTGGTTATTACCGGTATTCCTAGTAGTGGTAAGACTACGCTTGCCGGCCGGTTGGCTGTTTATCTTCGTAGTATAGGGTTTAGGGTTGAGGTTTTGGATGGATACTTTATTCGTAGAATGGTTCTCGGTTATGGCGATACTGATTTTGAGCCTGGTATTACTGGTAGGATTCTAGGGTGTCTTGGCTGGATGGCTCGTTTGCTTGCCCGTAATGGTGTAGTCGTTATTGTTAGTGGTGTGTTTCCCAGTAGGGAGTCTAGGCGGAGATTGTATAAGTTGTTGGACGGTATTGATAGGGTCGTTGTTTACTTGAAGTGTAGGATTGAGGCTTGTAGTAAGAGGGATAATAAAGGCTTGTATAAGCGGTTCTTCAATGGTGAGCTAAGGGTTCTGCCGGGTATTAATCCTCCCTACGAAGAACCCGTTAATCCCGATATAGTTATTGATGCTGAGAAGACTCCTCCCGGAGAGGCTGTTAGGATCGTAGTTGATTATTTGAAAATGAAGGGTTTTATTTAGTC
>WAON01000213.1 GCA_015521265.1 Desulfurococcales archaeon | reverse complement strand
GTATTATATCAATGTATTCTCTTAGAGGCATGTTGCCTCTCCCCTCCTTTAGAATTTTTGTATGGCGTAGTTTATATAAAACCTGGTCTTTACTCCTTAATGTATGGCTTGCCGAGTGCTCGGGGCATTTTAACCCTCTTCATGATCAATACTACTACTACGAGTGTTGTCAAATATGGTATTGTTAGGAATAGGTAGCTTTCAGCTGTGAATTGGTGCCCCGTCATTTTTTGAAGCATTATTGGTAGGTAGGTTGATGATCCATCTGCGAATCCGAATATGAAGGCTCCAAGTATTGCTAGTAACGGGTTCCAGTTCGCGAAGGCTACATCTGCTAGTGCGATAAAGCCTCTACCAGCAGAGATTGTCCTCGAGAAGCTTCCAAGCCATCCCACACTCATAAATGCTCCCCCAATACCTGCTAGTCCTGCACCAATTATTGTCGCGTATAGCCTTGTGCGGAAAACGTTTACACCCATTGACTCTGCAGCCCGGGGGTCTTCTCCGCATGCTTTAAGTTTTAACCCCCATGGTGTTTTCTCGAGGAACCACCATGCTGCTATTGCTATTATTAATGATAGGATCATTGTTGGCGGTATTGTGAGGTTTGCTTCACCGCCAAATCGGAGAATAATGTTTCCCAGTTTCGGGACCGTTGGGCTGTTCGAGTAGCTGCCCCAGAGGTAGATCATCATTAGTACTGAGAAGCCGTAGGCGAAGCTGTTAAATCCTACACCCGCAATAATCTGGTCTCCCCTTAGGTAGACGCTTATTACTCCATGTAGTAGGCCTGATGCTAACCCTATGATCAATCCTATAGTCATTCCAAGTAGTGGGTCGCCGGTTATCCATGTCGTTGTTGCTGATGTGAATGCTGATAGTAGGAATATGCCTTCGAGCCCAATGTTTACTACTCCGGACTTCTCAGCTATGATCTCGCCGGTAGCTGCTAATAGTAGTGGTGTCATTGAGAAGAATGTATTTGATAATAGGTTAAGTATGTCCCCGATCATTTCTTACCAAGCCTCCCCATATAGTTCACGAGTAAGCGGTAGGCGTAGGGCATTGATAATGCTATAACGATTATACCCGTAATAGTGTCCGTTACATATGGTGGGGCACCGGTTAATAATTCAACCCACTGCCCGCCAATTATTAGTCCTGCGAAGAATAATCCGGAGAATATTATGCCGATCGGGTGGTTTCTGCCCAGCAATCCGACGCCAATACCGGTGAATCCTAGGCCGTATAATGTGCTCATAGTCGTATCTATCGAGCCGGTAACTCCTGCGATGATCAGTGTACCGCCGTAACCCGCTAACCCGCCGCCTAGGAGCATTGAAGCCATAATAGCTGTTTTAGGACTGAATCCCGCATATACTGCTGATCGAGGGTTTGCTCCGGAAACCCTTATCTTATACCCTATATCCGTATAGTAGAGTATGAAGTATGCGATCAATGCTCCGACTACTGCTAGTGCAAATGTTTCACCATAAGAGATCATTTCTGAAACAGGTATTTGAACGCTTAAATGGCTCTGCTTAGGGTTGGGCAGGTATACTAGGATGATATATATGATCGTATAGTACGCTGTCCAGTTAAGCATTATAGCAGTTATAACCTCGTTAATCCCCCTGTAAACCCTCAGTGCAGCTATTAGGCCTCCCCACAACGCTCCAGCGATGAATCCCGCTATTAACCCAAGCCATACATTATGAGTTACATAGGCTACGTATAAGCCTAGTAGTGCACCCATATACAGCTGGCTTTCACCACCAATATTGAATACGCCGGCTAGCAGTGGTATTGAGAAGGCTAAACCAGTCATTATTAATGGTGCAGCCCTAGTACCCAGATATCCTAGGTCGGAGAAGCCATAGGTTAGCATTATTTCGAAAATATACCATGGATCATAACCGATAAAATAGAGTATGAGAGCCGCTACAAGGAAACCGGTTAATGCAGACAATACTATTTCCAGAGCACCAAGAAGGTACTGCCTCTTCCTAATCCTAACCTGTTCAAGGAAACCCTTAAACCATGATCCTAAGGCTTCACTCACGGACACCACCCATGATCAACCCGAGTTTTTCAATAGTGAACTCCTCCGGCCTACCCATTGCTAGGAATTGGCCCTCGTATATTACGGCTAACCGATCGCTTAATTGAAGTACTTCATCTAGATCGGTTGAGATTAATAGTATTGCTTTACCATTATCCCGTAGCCTTAACAGTGTTTTACGGATAAACTCTGTAGCTGCAACGTCTAGTCCCTGAGTAGGCTCTGCTACGATGAATACGTCTGGCTCTCTAACAATCTCCCTACCAACCATGATCTTCTGCTGATTCCCGCCGCTAAGGTGTTTTATCGGAGCGTATAGGCTTGGAGCAACAACTTCCAGCTCCCTAATAACCCTACTAGTTATCTCAACGGCCCGATCCCATTTTATCCTCCTAGCCCAGCCAAGTATCCTGTACAGGTTTGTCAACGCCGTGTTTTCAACAAGGTTCATGTCTGGTACAAGCCCTGTACCCCTCGAGTCCGGCACGTATGCTAAGCCCTTCATGTATCTCTGGTAAGCATTGTAGCCTGTGATATCCTTCCCTCCGAGAATTATCCTGCCCTTACTAACCCTCCTTATACCAGCTAATGCTTCAGCTAGCTCCCTCTGCCCATTACCCTGTACCCCCGCAACTCCCAGGATCTCTCCTTTCCGTAGCTGGAAGCTTATACCCTTAACCCTCTCAACCCCTTCTTCATCAATTACATGTATATCCTTAGCCTCGAGTACTACTTCTCCAGGCTTTGCGGGTTTCTTCTCAATCTTGAATACTACTTCTCTCTGCACCATCATCCTAGCAAGGGTTTTAACATCAACTTTACCAGTCTCAACTGTTCCCACTAGCTTGCCTTTCCTTAGAACTGTTACTCGATCAGTGATTTCCTTAACCTCTTTCAACTTATGCGTTATAAATATGATTGTTATTCCCATATCTCGGAGCTTCCTCAAAGCCTTGAATAAATCCCTAACCTCTATCGGTGTCAACACGCTGGTCGGCTCGTCTAGGATTAGTATCTTTGCATCCCTCAGCAATGCCTTGATAATTTCAACCCTCTGCTGTACACCGATCGGTAGCTCCTCGACTATTTCATCATAAGGGATCCTAAGCCCCGTCTCCTCCGCTATCTTATCAGCTTTACTAACTGCATCGCCCAGCCGAGCCTTGGGGTTAACGCTGAGGAGGCTCAGGTATAGGTTCTCCTTAACAGTGAATGCTGGTACTAGCGTGAAGTGCTGGTAAACCATTCCAATACCCTGTCTTATAGCATCCCAAGGCCCCCTAAACGAGACTCTTCTACCGAAAACCCTTATCTCTCCACGGGTAGGCTTTATTTCCCCGTAAAGGATCCTCATAAGGGTAGTTTTACCAGCCCCATTCTCCCCGAGCAAGCCATGGATTTCTCCACGCTTTACGAGGAAATCAACGCCTTTAAGAGCAACAACACCATCCGGGTAAACCTTAACGATCCCACGCATTTCGACAGCGTATTCATTACTAGCCAAGACTTACACCGAGGGAAAATAACTATTTAAACCGGGTTAAATAATCCCAAACCGATCAATTTACCCATCCGATTCAATTAATAACGATATAATGTTAAAAAAGAGTATTGTTTAGAAACGGGGTTTAATCTTAAACGTGTCCCTTAGCTAGTGCGGCGTTTAGGTTTCCTTGTTGTAGCTGCTGTATGATACTGTTGTATTCGTCTTCTGTTAATGGTGTTTTGAATACTATTTGTCCACTCTTAATCTTCTGCTCCAGCTCGTGTACGATGTTCCATACGTAGGGCTTGATGTATTTCTCTCTCTGCTGTTTAACGATGTTCACTATTTGGTCTGGTGTTAGCTTTGTCTTAGACTCATTATACGCTATTTGGGCGAAGTAGCGTACGCCGTCTAGATCCCAGATCCCTACACCTCCCTCCTTTAATCCAAGCGTGTGTATTCCGCCTTTCCATGGGCCTTGTACGGCCATTTTGATCGCTGTGTATACTGCTACGTCTACGCGTTTAGCGCCGCTAACCGGGATGTATTTTGGATTATACCATTCCTGGCTAGCGTCTTCCCCAATAGCTAGTGCTTTACCATATCCCTTCTCATTCCAGTCGATCACTGCGTCGAACATTCCAATATGTGTCAATCCGGCTAGTCCGTAGAGTACCTTGGCTCCCTGCTGTAGTAGCTGGGTAGCTGTCTGGTAGCCCTTCTGTGGGTCTCCGAAGGTTCCGGTGTACTGCCATAGGAAGTTTACTGTTTTGTTAGTCTTCATTTCGAAGTATTTCGCTCCAAACAAGTACCCTATGTGGAACTTCCATAGTGGTGGTATGCTCATCCCAGCTACTGCCCCGATCGTTGAACCGTTTAACTCGTAGGCCATCCCGCTAGCGATTACTCCAATTAGTGCTCCGACTTCCTGCTCCCTAAACAGTATATCTACCTCGTTAGGCCTCGTTACACCTGTTGTCGAGTCTATCAATGCAAACTTCTGATCAGGGAACTGATCAGCTGTCTTATTCAATGCATCAGTCCATAAGAAGCCAATCAGTACTAGTATCTTGTACTGCTTACTACTAGCCAACTGTTTAAGCAATGGGATCATGTCGCTAGTTGACTTAGGCGTTAAATACTTAACCTCAACTCCCAGATCCTTAGCGGCTCTCTGCGCTCCAAGATAAGCCATATCATTGAAGCTTAAGTCTCCACGACCGCCAACATCGAATAGCACTGCTACCTTAACAGGTTTCTTCGTAGTAGTAGTAGCACCCTTCCCTCCCTGTTGTGAAGAAGCGTACCACCAGTATCCTCCACCAATCGCTATTAGGACGATGACTATGATAATAATAGCCCAGCCTGTACGGGATAAGGCATTCATACCATTTTACAGCTCCAAAACACTTGTCTACATAAATATTGATCAAATAGTATTAACACGTATAAATCTACTGTATACATTAACACATAAAGTGTTAATCTACCTAATACTATGTACCGATTATACAGGGAGTATCTAGTATCTGCAAGACTACCCGACGATTACGAATCGTTCGCTTGAAACATTATTACTCGCCAGTAAATCTTCTACAATACTCTTCATACCGGGATCCTCGACGAATATAACTGCTCTAAGCTCGGTATCCAGCAGGAGCAGTAGACCCATGCAAACCGACCTATTATGATATGATCTCCTACTCATAAATACCACGGCATAGTCGCTTTTAGCTCCATGTATTACTTCAACCTGGTAATCCATCCTGGATCTGCCCGTTATCCTCGTAGTGTATACGCTTAAAACCCTATCCCCCCACTTATCCCTAACAGCCCACATCGCTTTCTCGATGTAGCCGTTGGATAATGGATCAGTTGACTCGAGGTATTCGTAGACTGTATTAATCATCTCGAGTAATTTCCTGCCTTTAAGGGTTAAGCTAAACCATGAATTACCATCTTCATCAACTCTTTCATTAACAGCACCTATATCTTTAAGGTATTCTAGGAACTTCATAAGTGATCGAGTATTTAGGTTTGAAGCATAGAGTATCCGGGTTTTACGGGTCTCACCCGTCTCGTTGATATATGATAATATCTCAGCGATAATGAGCAAGCGGCTCCTATAACCAGACTTCCTAATCAACCCGGGACACACCACACAATATAAAACAGGCCGGGTACACAGGCCATAATGAACACTGGTTAAATGATTACTTAACAACAATTATAAAGGATAAGATTGACAAAAATAGTCAAACCCGGCTAGTAATGGTAAATTAGGGATAAACCCATGCATGAAGCGTTGAAATACCTATTGATTATCTCGATATTGTTCTCAATCACTATAATGACTATTAATCAACCACACGGTTTTAGTCGTGGAGTGGTTAGCGGTGAAGTAATAATATTATCCTTCGATCCAAGGCTCCAGATCAATAATAGCCGGGTTAAAGTATACCCTCTAGACTCGGCCCATTTAAGCTATGAATACTCAGCGGATATGATAATAATCGTTACACATACTGCTACAGTAGACAACTACACGATCCTGCTAGCGCTAAGGGATAAGCCTTCTCTAACAGATGAATACGTGTTGAGGGTCAACGGCTCAGACTATAGGGCTGTAAGGATCGATCGGTTACTGGTTCACCTACATTCAAAAACTCTGATACTAATTGGTTGCAGGA
The DNA here is from genome assembly GCA_015521265.1 of Desulfurococcales archaeon. GTDB lineage: Archaea > Thermoproteota > Thermoprotei_A > Sulfolobales > Desulfurococcaceae > WAON01. Next base: position 650 of record WAON01000213.1, on the reverse strand, counting down.
TTAGCAATGTTATAATGAAGCGCTTAATGGTAACTGGTAGTTTCAACAGAGTATATTACACTACTTGCAGGGTTTCACCGGGTGAAGCTGTTGAAATCATTGATAAAATACTCGTTAATGAAACCATTAATCCCGCCGAATCAGGTTGTATCAAGTGTTTAGGGGAGTGTTAGCGTAGTTGGGTAGGCTCCTCCTGAGGCTGTATGTATTTCTATTGTGATCATCTGTCCATGGTGGAAGCTACGAGTATCCATTAATACGCTAATCGAAATCCTCCCACCCGGCTCAACCGTTACGGGTAATTGTCTAGTTATGTTTACGCTTATATCATAGGATGTGTATGGTTTACCGTTTATAATGATCGAGTCTATCGTTGCAGGCTTAGTCCCCTTATTATCAATGATCAATGTAGCGTTAAACCATTGTTTAAGTGAAGTCTTGTTAACGTATAGTTTTGCATAGCTCGATACAATCTCTAATTTCTCAACACCCGTTACACCTATAACTAATCCACTCATCCACAAAGCAATAGCGATCGATAAAGCTATTGCTACTGCTACGATAATAACTGAAGCAATTACCGGATCAACAGCTTTCATGCATCCATCACCTAGAAGATACAACCTATTCTATGATACATAATACTTTAT
>WAON01000212.1 GCA_015521265.1 Desulfurococcales archaeon | reverse complement strand
GTCGTCAAGTATAATTTTATTTGTATATATTAAGAGTAGGGTTGAAAAGAAATATAAAATTATAACTGGTAGAATTACTAACGGTTTAAAATATTCTTGATCTTAAACATTACTCTACACCATTATTAGGTTATCATTGAGTCTTTAGGGGTTGAGGATAGTAGCTGAAGGGATCTGTACATGTATAGTAAACGCTATTACTTGATGATATACTTCCTATTCTTACTTTAACTGGATATGTAACTTTCAACTCGGAAACCTGTGATAATGCTTGCTCAAACATGGCATTAACTTTTATGTATATAGTTTTGTCTGATACGCTAGTCGAGTATACAGATTGGGGATGGTATCTTATATCGATTTTGATAGCACTAACGGATTTTGTGCTACCATCCCATATTATATCGTATACATAGTAATTGCCATTTTGATGCAAGCCGATTGAAACCGTCACATTCATGTTGACGTACATTTTAGCGGCATTTACAGCTAATGTGATAGCTAATGGAGCATCGAGTATTGTAGCAGCGAATGAGGCGCCGAGTAGTATTAATTTTATTATTGGAGCGTATTGATCCGGGACTCCACCTGTTAACGAGTCTATGGATATACTATATGTATAGGAATCGTATAGATTTGATTCTGGCATATTGTTTGGCACGTAAAGTTCGATCTCCACGTAATATATTTTTGAATAGTTGTCGCTTCTAGCAGAGATCATATTTAGTGATGCCGTATCAATGGATTTAAATCCGTCGATGGTATAATATTCGTAACCAGTTGTAACCGAGTAATAGTATCCTGCTAATTCAGTTGTAGCCGAATGTGCATATACAAGCACGCTCACCCCACCTATGACATGTGTTCTAATAGTACCTTGACTACTGCAATAGATCGCTGGAGTGTAGTATTTACTGTCAGCCGGATCCATTCCTGGAACTGTTATGTAATCTAGGTAAGCATTAATGATTTGTACGACGGTATTGTATCTTGTGAGTAGACTGCTTTTTATTGTGATAGTAAGCGGATCAGCTGACTTAATATTATCTGACAGTATGTAGTTTTTAAAGGGAGAAAGCGGTACAAGTAGCTCTTGTTGAATTCCATTACTACTCGCTAGTGTTGCCCCGTCAATATGATGAATTAGGTATCCATTAACATATATATCAAGGTAATCATTCTCTGCCGCATAGTCAACGAGGTATCTAATATACAAGCCAATGTTGTCCGGTAGATTTTCTAGCTTAGCAGCTGTCATAGGTGTTCCTCCAAATAATAGAGCCTCTTCTGTATTTAGAGCGGCATTATAGCCTTTTACCCATATGTTACTTGATGAATTACCCATTAGTCCATAGTAGTATATTTTCTCTAATGGGGAAATATTATTGTTAACTCCGCTTAGATCTGTTTTTGAAACGATAAGTCTCCGATTAGTTATTTCTAATCTATATTCTCCATAATCAAGAGGTAGCATAATATATTGAATACTAACGTTGAGATTCCACATGGGCCCGGGTTCGGGAAGAGAGTAAGCATAGCAATGAATAGCCTCATCTGTTGGTACATATACAATCTTTGAAACTGAATCGTCGTACTCGTTGCCAGTTACTGTAGATACCCCGTGAACATGAATATTCATTACAAGTTTGACAGACTGAGCCGAACCACCTTCAATCATACTAGCCCTAGCACATACACGGAGCTCTATGAGCGAAGACTTTATCCCTATATGTGCTTTATCTGTAGCCGTAATGCTCCCGGTATCCGTATTGTTTAGAATTACATGTTTCTCGTTTCCGTAGAATGAGTATAGGGGGATGTCGAACCAGTAAACTGTGGGCGGCGGTTCTGTATCGCCACCTCCACAGCCATCAAAATAATACCACTGTTCTCTTAATTCAGCTTTAAACTCATCAGGCGTCTTATCGAATCCTAGTACACGAGTAAAATCCTGTGATACCGCGAACGATCGATGTGTAGTTGTTTTTAGAACTAGTATTGAATCGGGACTTAGTCTATGATAGCTGGATAAGGCTAGTAGTTGTCTGTCGTCTTTATCGAAGTATATATGTCTACCATTAAAGATACTATTCTTATCGTAGTAAATGTAGAATTTGAATGGTTTATCAGATAATACACCGAGGTTTTTAAGACCCGCAGGTGTTATTTCGATTAATCCCCTTGAATGAATTCTATTAATAGCCATATCTACGCTCCAATTACTTGTTTCACCACTAACTGGAATATAAGGTATCGTTATATACACTAGATCGTTATCACTTATAGTGTCTGGTTCGATAAGATACCATGATAATTTTCCAGCATAACTATTGTAAAATGTAACATTGTGGGGTTTAACCATGATTTCTCCGTGAATCCACCCTTTACCGTTATAGACCATTACCGCCAAGCTACCTGTTCGGGCGCCGATAAGGAATTTTAGCTCATTTGTAGGGATAGACAGTTTTAGTATTTTTCCCTCTGATTTTAACGCGTTAGCAGTGGAACCAGATGCGATTGGGATCACAGGAGTTAGTAGGTATAAGACATACAGGAATATTAATAATACCAACTTTACACTATACCCCAAGAGCAAACCACCAAATAAAAATTTGTAGGAAGGGGTTTATTTTTTTCTATACAATAAGTTATGTTTAGTTTAGTCAAAAACAACAGTTTTTTTCTTATTTTCGGGTTAGGTTGATTATTCCTTCGTAGGTTTTCTTGTATAGTTCTGTTGATTCTAGTTGTTTCCTGTTTCGTATGTATTTCTTAGTGATTACCTTTGGTGGTAGGCCGTATTTCTTACTGTATTCTTCTAGTGGTATCCCGTATTTCCTCTGTATATTGTCTCTGTATATGTCTTCGAATATGTTGAATGCACAGAATGGTATTAGTCTACCATCTGGTGTTGCATAGTGTATGTTGCATCTCTGTACGCGCTGTATATCGTAGTTGTATAGGTCCATGAAGTGCATCATTCCCAGGAATACCATCTTATAATGTAGTTCTCCAAGGGCTTCATAGTTTCTACGCAGTACTATGTTCAACAGTATCTTGTACAGGTTGAAGCCTTCTGGAGCATTCTTCTGGTCGATAAACTTCCTTATACTATACAGTATCCTCATACCAGTCATAAGCCTGGTTGAACCTGTAACTAGGTCTTCCCACTTCTCCTGTAGATACTCTAGTAACCCCTCAACGTCTACAAACTTTGTTATTGGTATAATCTTTGTCTTATCACCCTTACGCTCGACGTAGATATATGTGCCCGCACCACACATTGGATGGTTTACCATTTCAAACTTAAACTCCCTAGCGAAGGCTTCTATAAACCTAGAAAAGATCCCGCTTACCGGTATCGGGAACCAAGCCTCCCTAGGAACATCTCCCTCAGTCTGCTCCTCGATAAGCTTTATCACATCGGGTATCGTTATACGGAACTTTGCACGTTCATGCTTCTTCATCATACCAGTTAGGCTTACCGGCTGAAAGTTTACTGCACGAACTATATCGACGTGTTTAGCGGCGAACTTTACTATAGCACCCATTTCATGCGTGTTAACATTATTAATAACAGTTGGTACGAGTACAACACTAGTCATACCAGCTCTCCGGAAAGTCTCAAATATGTAGGGTATCTCCCAGTGGTTCTTCCAGTTAGTAACGGGTGAGACGCCGTCAAAGCTTAAATAGACCGTGTTAACACCGCCTACGCGGAGTGCTCTAGTATATTCAACCGCTTTAACCGGGTCCTCCCAGAATAGTATGGAGAACTTTATACCATTAGTATTCAACTGAATATGGCGAACTCCTTCTGCCTTTAAAGCCCTAACAATGTCAACGAGATCCTCTCTGAGAGTGGGTTCTCCACCAGTCAATTGCACGTTAACAGCGATGCCTTGCTTCTTAATATTGCGGACCATCTGTATTATCTGGTCAATACTAGGCTCATAAACGTAGCCAGCAGCTTCAGCAAAGAAGAAACAATACCAACAGCTAAGGTTGCAGCGATTAGTTAAAACAATGTTAACCAGTGCACTATGCTGCTTATGCATAGGGCATAAACCACAGTTAAAGGGGCAAGCGGTCTTTACTTGCGTATAGATGTGCCTAGCACCTCTCCCGTCAAGATCCCACTTAACCATTTTCTTATAGATCTCCACGTCGCCATAATATAGCTCCTCTATCTCCCCGTGCTCCGGGCATACGCGTCTAATATAGATCTTTCCGTCTCTTTCAACAACTATTGATGGTAAAACACGGTAGCAGTAGGGGCATACGCTCTGGGTAATTGTGAGTAGTTCCTCCCCCTTCCTGATCTTTGGTAGTTTATAGGAGATCTCACCGGGGTGTTTGGTGAGTGTGATAGTCAATGATACCACCGATCAATTTAATAGTAAACATTCTTTCTAAACCAAATAAGAGATTCCACAGCTATTAAACTTATCCGTTCCCACCGGTTATTATAAGAGATAATTATGAAATAAAAATGTGGGATAAAAATATATCAATACACATTATAATTCAAACATCTTAACGCTTCTCTCCTTATAAATCCTCCACAAAGCCTTAGTCAACTCATCGAGTTTCCCATTATTAACAGCCGTACGAAGATCCTCCAATTCCTCCGGCGAAACAATGATCAATCCACGGAAAGCATCCTCCCGCCTAATCATTAGGGCGAGGTGCTCTGGTTTCGGATTACTCTTAGAAGATCTCTCCGGGAGCTTGACGAGTTCAACGATAATCTTACCGGCTTTTAAGACTGGTTTCCTCTCCCAATCCTTCATCGAAGATAATAGATTTGAAAGCTTCTCTACAAGTTCATCGCTCACCCTTATCACCATACAGTAATTATTACGGATACGATATAATAAGTGCTTCAAACTGGATATGTCCAAATTGGGAATTAATATACCATTATTGGGGAGGTTCTGTGGTTGAAGCTAAATACTGGATGTTCAATGTTGTAGCGGATAAAACTGTAGATAGTAATATAGTCCGGAGAAGTATCGCTAGGTTCTTCGGTAAATGGATCCACTTATCCCATAGTCCTAACCCCTCCGCTTATAACGTATTAATCACCCAAGACTGTGCTGAGGCAGGAATAGTATCAATTAACACTGTCAAAATATGTTTAACCCGGCAAACAGAGTTTAATATTGCAAAAGCGATCGAGTATGGACGCGCTTATCTACGCCAAATACTCTCGTGGAATAAAAATACGTATATACTAGCTAGCGATGAAAATCCCCCAGAAAAATACGGGATCCATCCGGCGTTTGACGTCTACATATGGGAGAGTAAGCATATGGATTGGTTATTAAACACGTTAAAAATCAAAACAGGGAAGAACCCTTTAATACATAAGCGTTTCGGAGGGGAACACTATATTTACTCTGGCCCAAGAATAACCGGGTTATTGAAAATAAGCGATGACAACATAGATATCTATGCGGAACAGTTGTCGAGCCAGCTCTATGATAATGATCTCGATGAACTAGTCAAAACTAATAAACGTGTTATCGAAAAATACGTGGCGATATCAAGAGAGTTCCTCGGAAGCCTTGGAGAACCGGATAGGGTAATCATTAGCTTTAGCGGGGGCAAAGATAGCCTAGTAGTCTTAGATCTAGCCTTAAAACACTACGGGAGAGAAATAGTTGAAGCTATATATGTTGATACCGGCGTTGACTTCCCAATAACTCATAAATACATAGACCTAGTCGAGGATTACTATGGGATCACTATTAGGAGAGTAAGAGCGCGGGTAGCGGAAAACATAGCTAGACGCGGCTTCCCGACTAGAAGTAATAGATGGTGCACAATCCTTAAGTCGAGAGCCTTTAAGGAAGAAGTCTTAAGGATAAAGGAGAAACATAAGAAGATCCTCGTCCTAGTTGGCGACCGCGATACTGAATCAGAGGCCCGGGCCCGTAAACCCCCGGTAAGAAAGCGGGGAGAATATCTAGAAGCAGCACCGATCAAGCAGTGGGCAACCCTACACGTTCAATTATACATATGGATTAATAAGTTACCAATGAATCCCCTCTACACTATGGGATTTTACAGGCTTGGCTGTTATATCTGCCCAGCACTAACTAGCCTAGAGAGATTTATAATGATCAAGAAACTTAGAGAAACCCTAAGCAGTAAACCATGGTTTAAAGAGTACATGGATACAGTAACAGGTCGGTAAGGGCGTTTCTCTTCATCTCTACAGATCAGTAGATTGGTCGGTCTTCATCCCTCTTCTTCTATTTTTCATCTCCCTAACCCCTATATTTCTAATCCTTAATACATCTAAGGGATTCCTGGCTTTGAAGCGTTTAATATCGATTTCTAAATTGTACTCGGTATATATGCCTGCATTATTCATCCTATCAACGATTTCCTGGAAAGAACTAGTGTCGTCTACTAGTTTAGCTAGGGGAGATATATCGTAAACTGTTGCAGCATCCATAAAGAATGTTATAGTATTAACCGGTGTAACAAATACCTTTCGAGTGCCGCCGCGAATAGAGTACTCGCCATAATAGCCTCGAAAAGCTAGTAATGCTATTCTACTAGCCTCTGTAACAACGCATTCTAAGAGCTTCTCGAGGAATAAGGCATCCTCTAATGTTAACCCTCTAGCTCCTAGTCCTCCCCGACGCTTATAGACTTCCGCGATCCTCGAGAGGACATAGCTAGGATCTAGCTCTCCATCAGCGCCGGGGGAATGAACGGCTAATATTGAATGGGGGAAATGTTTCAGTGCTGCTAGGGTTGCTGAATCCATTAGTGGACTCCATAATCCCTCTTCTCCACCAGTAGCTAGTATGTCACCGCCTACATCGATCCCTATTAACCCCTTAAACCCCTTATCATTCATAAAATTCCTAATCCCATCCACATATCCCTTAACACCGTCCTCTATGCTGAAGATAGCAATCTTTCTACCCGTAAACTTACTGATGCGTGCGGCTTGATACTTTATCTTCCTATTATTTCTCACCATGAAAGATGAACCATTAACAACTAAGTATCCCTCACCTTTCTCTAAAGGATTGACTATATCTGTAAGCTTTGCAGGACCCGGCTCCGGGTCAACTACATATCTTTCCCAAACAACAGTTCCAGCAAAAGCTCTATAACCATATTTTTCCAGGATATATGCTAACAACACTGCTGATACAATATCTCCCCCGCCACCAGCGGCTAATACTAAGTATTTCTCTTCATGCATTAATTCCAGCATCGCCGTTCAACCTGCCTATAATTATTGATTCAGTGTATTATACTAATACTATAAAGGCGATACACTAACCAGAATGAATCCGGGGATTAGTAATTGAGTGCTAATAAGAGAGTGGAGAGATCTATTGGGAAAATAGTGATTGTTATAACTGGTACTCCGGGAACAGGCAAGACTAGTGTATCTAGGAGACTAGTCGAGGAGATAAACGGTTTACACATCGATGTGAGTAGATATGTTATTGATAATAGGATATATACGGGCTACGACGAGTATAGAAGGAGCTACATTATCGACGAAGAAAAGCTTATAGAAAAACTAGAGTCAATTATTAGGGAGAGCAATAAACCAGTTGTAATCGATATACATTACCCGGAAATACTGGATCCAAATATGGTCGATTATATAATCATACTAAGAACAAACCCATTAGAGCTTGAAAAAAGATTATCCAAGAGAAAGGATTGGCCGCTCCACAAGATCAAGGAAAACGTAATGGCTGAAATACTTGGCGTGGTTACCAGTAATGTTCTAGAACACTATCCGGAGGAGAAAGTATACGAGATCGATACTACTAATAAGAACATAGAGGAAATTGTTAGGGAGATTATAGCTATTATTAGGGGAAAAAGAAAGAGTAGTATGAAGAAGTGGATTGATTGGCTCGAGTTAATCGGTCCCAAAATACTCGATAAGCATGGGGAATACTAGGAATGCCCTACGGCTTTATACTAGCAGGTTGGAGTGATCTCCGAAGGGTGATTGCCAGAGCTGATATTATACTTGAAGTACTCGACGCAAGAAACCCTCCAGGGACTAGGAGTAGGAGGCTAGAGAGAATGGTTGAAGAGATGGGTAGAGAGCTAATAATAGTGCTAAACAAGGCGGACCTCGTCCCGCGGAGCATTGTTGAAGACTGGGCATCCCTATTTAGAGATCAGGGATATAGAGTAGTATACATAGCTGCAACAAAGCATTGGGGGACTAGGATACTTAGGAGGACTATAAAGGAGGCTGCCCCAGCACTACCAGCAGTAGTAGGCGTTACCGGCTATCCGAAAACCGGTAAGTCATCAATTATAAACGCTTTAAAGGGTAGACACTCAGCGTCAACAAGCCCAGTACCAGGAAGCCCAGGCTATACACGGCATGTACAGCTCTACCGGGTTGAGAAGAACATATTAATGATCGATACACCCGGCGTTATACCCGTTGAAGGCTCGGAGCTGGAAAAAATTATCCGCGGACGTAGTCCCGAACAGCTTGAAGACCCTGTTCCCCCAGCTATTGAATTGATCAAGTATATACAGAAACACGTCCCATACGCTTTTAGGCAAGCCTACGGTGTTAAAAGTAAAGAGCCGCTAAGAATCCTCGAGGAAATAGCGGTTAAGCGTGGATGGTACTACAAGAAAACACATGAACCATTAATTGAGGAAGCCGCGAGAACGATTATTAGGGATTACCATAGGGGTAAGATCCCCTTCTACTTAAAACCGGGGCAAGGATAAAACAGTAGTTAGATTCTTTAGGACAATGAGTGATTACACAATTATTATGCCTTGATGAATAAAACAATACAATAGTTAAACATTTTACTAAGCGGCGATCATAATTGGTTTCTAGGGTAGACTTGGAAAGGTATAGTAGGCAAATCCCTCTTATCGGTAGGGATGGGCAGGAGAAGCTTGCTAGTTCTAGTGTTGCAGTAATTGGTGTCGGAGGCCTGGGCTCAGCGGCTTCAATATACCTAGTTGCGGCCGGGATCGGTAGGCTCTTCATTATTGATGATGGCTTAGTTGAGCTGAGTAATCTTCAGCGCCAAATACTTTACACGGTAGACGATATTGGTAAGCCAAAAGTATTCGCGGCTAGGGAGAGACTGGAAAAAATAAACCCAAACACGGAGATCATACCCGTTAAAGGGAAATTCACAATAGAGAAAGCCGATGAAATATTACCCCAAGTAGACTTAGCCATAGACGCACTAGACAACTGGGAGACAAGGATAATACTAGACAAAGCAGCATGGCGGCACGGTAAACCATACATACATGCAGGCGTACACGGATTCTACGGACAATTAACAGTACTAGTACCCGGCAAGACACCATGCCTAAGATGCATCTTTCCATCGAAAACGAGGATGGAACAACCAATACCAGTATTCCCAACAACCCCCGGAGTATTAGGAGTACTAGAAGCTAATGAAGCACTAAAACTACTCCTAGGCAAGGGAGAACCCCTGATGAATAAAATACTGATATACGATGGACTGATCGGTCTATTTGAAATAGTAGAAGTCAACATCTCGCCGAACTGTCCAGTATGTAGGGAAGAGTAATCAAGAAATCTCTATCCGCCCATTTCCGGAGTAGTAAATACAACCCTGTCCCCATCGCGGAGCCTGTAATATAAGTCGCCAACAGGTTTACCATTAACGAATACTGCGAAAACAAGCCTACCATCAACTACTCCACGATAAAACCGTTTACTAATCCTACGCCCAATCTCCTCGATTAAATCCATAAGCGTAGGGTCATCCCCTTCTAATACGAGCCTAGCAAAATGCTTGCCTACGACTTCACCTGCACGAGCTAAGAATACAACCGTAACATTAACAGGCAACACGCATCCACCCATTGCACACAATAGGTAGATGTTTACATTACTAGCTTCTCTAATGATTCTCCTCTAACCACTCTATTATATTAATCGCTAACCGCCAATACCCTGCCTTATAACTAGAACCCTATCATTATCCTTAATGATAATACTAGGATCATCAATTAACTTATCATTCACTACAATAGCTACTTCATCAGGATCATCTATACCTAGTAATCTTAACAGTTCACCAACACTTATATCTCCACGTAACTCAACAGTTTTTCTCTCGGGTAAAACAAGGATTCTAGGCATAGGAAACACGCAGTTATTATGGGTTGTTACTAGGGATCTATTGAAGGGTTTAAGTACCCATCGTTGACTCGTCAAGCCATTTCAAATAATCCGGCGAACCTGCAAGTATTGGGACAGCAATTATCTCGGGGACTTCATAACTATGCTCCTTTTTTACAAGTCCTACGAGTTCGGGCATTTTCTCAATCCTAGACTTAATTATCATCAGCGACTCTTCTCCCTTCTCAATCTTCCCCTTCCACCAGTATAAGCTTTCAATATTATCTACTATGTTTACGCATGCAGCTAGTTTTTCCTCGAGGATTTTCTCAGCAATCTTTTCGGCTTCGCCGTGGTTACTGGTTGTTATGAGTACTAGTATCCAGCCGCCGCTAAGACCATTATTCAATTCTAGGCTTCAGCCTCCGCTTCTCTTTTATTAACAACTTCCAGTAGGGGGGTTCCATTCTTATAAGTCTCTAATAGCTTTGCCCCAAGACTAGTTAATACATATACCCTATGCGTCCCACGAGAATATATTCTCTCAATAAAGCCCAGCTCCTCCAGTACATGTATAGCTGCTAAAACCTCGTATCGGGGTAGCCCGGTTTTACTAGATATTTCCCCGGGGTTTAGTGGTTTTTTGGATAGCGTTTCTAGTATCCTAATTGTTGTAGACACAGTTATCACCTCATTTTATAATCCACGATTCTTAAGGCTTTAAGGAGTCGGACTTGTTGTTACTTCTTTTAGTGTACTTGTCGGGGGATATACTGATTTATTTATTGGTGTACTTAATGGTATACCTAGTAATGACTGGGGTATACTACGGGTTTGCCCGGATACGGCTTACTGAAGGAGCAAGTAGTTATACATGACTACGAGTTAACAGTTGAGAAGCCTAGTAAAGGTATCATCGAGTATGCGAGGAAGCGTGGCGGGGAAGTCGTTGTTTCAAGGATACTCTACAATGCTACAAGGCTCGAACTACTACCAATGTATCCGGTACTGCTTCCCAAAAAGTTTACAACCTATATACTGGTAAAACTAGATAAACCAGTAGCTGTTCCTCCACGTCGAGAAGTTGATATCTACATAAAGATACCGGTTGATACAGCAGTATATGCTTACGGACCCCTACATAAATTCCTCGTAATAGACGTATTCACCCATCATAAAATCAAATACTACCTCTACGGACCCCCGGATAGAGGCGTTGTAGCTAGGTATGCGTATTCAAAAGTATATGTTAAGAAACCGGAAACAGGTTTTGGAGAAGCACTAGCCTATATACATATAAGGAATAGACATATAACATGGGTCGAGATCGGGCAGATATTATTGGATGCACAGACGCTGAAGTTGTACTATAAACCTGAAACATGGAATGCATGTACACAATATATATCACTGGTAGCTAACTCCCCTTCAACAGCGTCAATCTACTATGGTAGAAGGATCAGCGGAGAGTATAAGCCGATACAGGACCCCCCAGATCTTAAGCCTCCAAGGCTACTCGCTAAAACAGAGATGTTGTGGGGGTTGAAGTAGTAATGCCTAGTTATAATTATACTTCCATCTATGCATGGGCGAAGCAGATCAATTGGTATGGTTTATTCATAGCAGCGGTAATCCTAATAGTCGGCTTATTCATATCCCAGCTTTTCAGGAAGCTAACATATAAGATAAGTATAAGGTTCTTCCCGGAGGCAACTGCTAGGAATATAGCTAGAGCAGTCTACTACACGCTCGTCTTCATCGTTGGAGCATCGGCTCTCGGAGCCCTAGGAATAGATTTAACCGGTTTATTCGTAGCGGGAGGAATAATAGGAATAATACTGGGATTTGCACTACAAAACATCACCGCCAACCTTTTCTCAGGGCTATTCCTATACTGGGAGAAACCCTTTAGTCCGGGAGACCTAGTAGATATCAACGGGTTAACGGGTTGGATACTCGAGATAACAATTCTATCTACAAAACTACTGGGACTAGACGGTGTAAAGATCAGGATCCCGAACCAGGAAGTATTCCAATCACACATCAAAAACTACCAGGCTACGAAAGCTAGACGCTTAGACTTCGTAATAGGCATTGCTTATAAAGAAGATGCGGAGAAAGCCTATGGAGTGATCAAGAAGGTTATCGATGAACACCCATTAGTACTCGTACATCCTCCACCAGACGTATTCGTCTACGAGTTAGGGGATAGTAGTGTGAATATACTGGTAAGAGTATGGGTTCCATCGAGGGGGATGCTATGGTATGAGGTGTACAAGGATTTATTGTGGAAGATGAAGAAAGCAATAACTGAAGCAGGCATAGAAATACCATTCATACAAAACGATGTATGGTTCCGGACACCACTAAGAATAAAACTAGAAGCCGGGGAAGAATTTACCGGCACAACTCATCGTAAAGGAGGGAGATAATATCCACTATAAGCTTATCCAACCTATCAGCTATGATGTCGGGCTTAACTCTCGTAAAACCTGATATAGAGACTAGATCCCTCCCCTGCAACGCCCTCGCAACCAGCAGCGTCCTAGAAAGCTCGTCGAGGCTGTTGAAATCCACTAGATCCCAGTATTTAATGATTAAATCAATGACGGCTTCATAGTGATCGCCTGCCTCGAGGAAAACCTTCATTCTACGGCAATCGGTCTCAACGCTACTTATCTTACATTCTCTACTCTTTAAATAACTCATTATCCATGAAAGCCTCTCAGAAGAGACGTCTCGGTATAGTACATGTGATGCATAAGTTATTTTTTGATATAATATACTGGCGGCTTCTTCAACTAACCGCTTAAACCCGTGCTTAATAGGCTTTAATACTACGATGTTTTTCTCGCCAGTAGCTTTATTATATCTTGGGCTTATATAGATCGGCGTATAATCGTTTCTAAGCCAAAACCTAACAGTATCGAAACCCGAAAAGAAAGCCCCAATTAAACCGGTCCTTTCAGCATAAATCTCCTCAAGTAAAGCCAGCATCCTCGACCCAAACCCTCTACGCTGATAATCCGGATGAACAGCTATCCTAACAATCCTCAATAACCCCGATGGTTTCAAGTCTAGTAATCCGTAACGCTTCAACACGTTCCCTATCAGCATTGCTTTTTCACTATTTTTCTCCTCCACTCTAACCTGGAGGACACCAATAATGTTCTCATCTACAACGCCGGAGTATACCTCGAAATAGTCGGTATCAATGATCAATACTAGATCATCGGGCTCGTTCCTATAGTGAGCCGTTACTAGGAGCCCATAAATACTGTGCAGTAGATTATAATTCCTAACAAGCTCTTCCCTATCCTTTCTTACTAAACGTAACTTTTCAGGACTAGGCTCCCCCTCTATATCCGGCGGTTCAGCATCTAAGTGAAAGACCCGATAAATAAACTTCTCCAAAGGATCCCCCGGATAATACCTTACCGGCCTCTTCAACCTAATAACCATAGAATCCTTGAAAACTTCCCTAACATACTTTACTAAAACCCTACCACTACCCTCATATCCATGAATAGTTGATGAAGCAATAACCTTGCCTATATCCCTATACCACCTCCTAACCCTAGCAACACCAACACCAGCAGCTTCATCGACTAGTAGAGGCTTGGAAAACTCTTTAACAAGTGAAACCCTCCACGGTTCAACATATTCAACCAGTGCTTTACCGGAAGAAACACGGGCTACAAGCCCACCCCTACTAGAAACATTATACTGTATTCCAAGCTTCTCGAGTCCACGTATAAGCATCCTGAAGAAAGACTGTACTCCGTAAATACTCCTACTCGTAACGATAAACCTCCCCCTTCCACGACTCATAATATATGCAGCGTATAATCCTAGAACACTACTCTTACCCCTCCCACGATCACCGGTTAGTAAGAGGAGTCTGTACTTCCTAC
>WAON01000211.1 GCA_015521265.1 Desulfurococcales archaeon | reverse complement strand
CCCGTGATCCGGGGTTCAAATCCCCGCGGCCCCACTCCCCTACCTATAATAACTCCAATAACTATAAAGGAATAATAACTAGAGGAATAAACTATTCTTAAGGTGTAGAGGTCATGGCTAGTAAGACCCAATACTATGATCTATTCCGTAGACTCGTAGACACTGAGAAAGAATACGCGGACAGATTAAAGGAATCAGCGAGAAAAGCCGAAAACCTCGGCGTACGCGTACTAATCGAAGCAGTAGCTATGGACTCCCTAAAACACTCAATGATCTATAAATCAATAGTTGAAGGACTAGACAACGTCGAATACCTAACCAAGCCGGAGTCAGCAGTGATAACAAGCGAAATAGACTACCACATTACAACAGAGGCGGATTTCATTAGAAAACTGCAGGAAATAATACCCAACTGTAGCGATGAAACAATAAAATTCCTATTAAAAATAATCCTCGAGGATGAAATAAGACACCACGCAATGCTTAGAACAATTAAGGAATTAATAGTGAAGAAACAGAAACAACTAGACGAGAACCTCTGGAAATTCCTAGAAGGAGAACTAGAAAGATCTAGGATTCGTGGATGAAAAACATAATTCTATTCTTTTTAATTCTTAATTCTAATAGGGACGATAGGTATGTCTGAGACTATCCTGTATATATTGGATGATAATGAGGCTTCGCCTGGTTTTTACAATGAGTGGGGTTGGAGCGTTTACATAATACATAACGGAATCCATATACTCTTCGATGCAGACACCGATCCAAGTGTAATCAGCTATAATGCAGGAAAACTAGGTTTAGATCTTAAAAACCTCCAAGTAGGATTCCTAAGCCATCACCACGGAGATCATAGTGGTGGATACAAAATAGTAGGCAGTGAAAAACCGGGACTACCGGTATACGTCCCACCGGGCAATACTTCATATCTAGAAGACATGGGTTTAAACCCGATAGTCGTCGATAGACCAGTGGAAGTATTTGATGGCGGTTTCAGCACGGGGCCTTTAAGTAGTGGCTGGATACTCGAGCATGGATTAATAATACAAACAAGTAAGGGGCCAATACTACTAGTAGGATGCAGCCACCCAGGAATAGACAACCTAGTAGATAGAGCAGCAGAATTAACAGGAGAAAAACTACTACTGGTCATAGGAGGCTTCCACGAACCGGAAAAGTATAGGATAGATAGGATAGCGGTAAAGACAGAATACATAGCACCAACACACTGCAGCGGATCAAGAATAAAAAACTACACATTAAAGAAATACCCGGAGAAATACGTAGCCGCTAGAACCGGCACGATATTAAGGATCAGTGGCCGATTAGAAACGGTAAGGTTCTAAGGCTCAACAGTATAATAAAGCCTCTTACGCCTACGACCCTTATTAGCAACCTTCAACAACACAATCCTACCAATCTCCCTAGTATTACGAACATGAGGACCACCATCAGCTTGTACATCAACACCCGGGATCTCAACAATCCTAAGCTCCTTCACATCCGGAGGCATACGAGATGCAAGCTTAACAACACCCGGAATCTTCAAAGCTTCCTCCCGGGGAAGCCAGTATATCTTAACCTCAATACCCTCCTCAACAACCTTATTAGCAAGCATTACTGCACGAACGAAAACCTCTCTATCCATAGTCTCCAAGCTATAGTCATCATAGGCTTTATCCGGAGAAATATTACCACCAGTAATCAATGCTCCATACTCACGATACATGATTGCCGCTAGGATATGGGCCGCAGTATGTAGACGCATAAGCCTATACCTACGATCCCAGTCGAGGACTAAGCGGACACGCATACCCGGCTCCAACCCGTCCGGGTCCTCGACGAAGTGGGCTACATCACCCTTTTCCCGATCAAACAAAACCTTAACAACCCTGACCCTCTTATTATCAAAAACTATATAGCCAGTATCATGATCAACCCCGCCGCTTCGAGGATGGAAAATAGTCTTATCAACATAAACCCTATCATCAACAACACTAGTAACCATAGCATCTAGTTTACGAATATACGAATCATGCTGGTAAACAAGCTCAACCAATCCATCCACCCCCAGACTCATCCACTACTATTACATGGTAGTGATTTATAGGAGAGTAGCCGGGCGGGGATTCGAACCCCGGTCACGGGGGCTCTCCCAGTAGCCCTCTAGTATAGAGCTACTGCCCAGAGCCCCGCATCCTTGGCCGCTAGACGACCCGGCTACTTATAATGTCTCTTCTAGTCTTATTATTGGTTGTAGCAAGGGTGTAATAAGTGTTTATGAGGGCTAAGCTTTAAAGTTGAGTGCCATAAGTTTTAAAAGATAAAACATTGTCTTATTTTTAAAATTTATGGAAAACTTTATAAAGGCTCAAGAATAAACAAACATAGCCGCGGAATAGGTGTTTATAAATGATACCCGTATACCCTTCAGGAGATGAAGTAGAGAAAAAAGAAGAATGCCCACCGGACAAGATCATATTTGACCATGAAAGGGGAGAGTATATCTGTATACTTACGGGGGAAGTAATAGAGGATCGCATTATTGATGAAAGACCTGAATGGCGTGCATTTACCCCTGAAGAAAGGGAGCGTAGGAGCAGGATCGGAGGACCCATAACATCAACAGTGCACGACCGGGGATTTGCTACGGCAATCGACTACTCTAACAAAGACGCTACTGGTAAGAGATTGGAGCCTAGGCGTAGAATGGAGATTAGAAGACTGAGAAGGATCCAGGCCCGGTCTAGGATCCAGAGCAGTATAGAGAGAAATCTAGCACAAGCTATGAACGAGCTAGATAGACTTGCCGATCAGCTGCATCTACCTAAGAATGTTAGAGAAGAAGCCGCCAGGATCTATAGGTTAGCGGTTGATAAAGGACTAGTTAGGGGTAGAAGTATTGAAAGCGTGATCGCTGCGGCGATATACACTGCTTGCAGAGAACTCAAAATACCAAGAACACTAGATGAAATAGCGAGATTCACTAAGAGTAATAGGAAAGACATCGCTAGATGCTATAGACTATTACTCAAAGAGCTAGATATCAAGGTACAGACAAGCGACCCGGTAGACTTCGTCCCGAGGATCGCTCATGCGTTGGGTATTAGCGCTAAAGTCATGAAGACAGCTGCAGAACTACTACATAAAGCCCGAGAATTAGGCATAACAGCTGGTAAAGACCCAGCAGGTTTAGCGGCTGCAGCCGTTTATATTGCGGCACTACTACACGGTGAAAGAAAGACTCAGAAAGAAATAGCACACGTAGCAGGTGTAACTGAGGTAACTGTTAGGAATAGGTATAAGGAGCTCGTAAGAATACTAGGTATAAATATTCCGCAACAATCATAAATCTATACGTGAAAACCCTAATTCAAATCTTTTTACTATTTTTTCCAACTATTCCGTTATTAGTCGATGATTATCACATTTTCCGGCGGATAACCCATTTCTTCTACAAGTATCTCCCTTACCCGGTGCCTATGATCCCCTTGAAGCTCTATTCGACCATCCTTAACTGTTCCGCCAGTTGCAAGTTTCGACTTAAGCTTTTTAGCTAACTGCTTCAACCTATCCTTGCTATCCATTAATCCCTCAATAATAGTAACCTCTTTACCGAATTTACGGCGGTCAAGCCTAATCTTTATAACTTGTTGCTCCCTAGTCAACTGCTCACATAGCTCTGGAGGGAGGCCACCACATATTGATGAGAAGTCTTCTCCAACCATGCCTATATCCAACCTATATAATCCATTTATACACTAACCACGTATTATACTATGTCCAATTATTATAACCAATCACCTTATAAATCATACTCCCTTGATACATTTATAACCCCCGATAAAACATTAAGAATCCCTTGTAGCAACTATGCTGGTATGAGGGTTTGAAGAGAATTGGCTAGGTATAAGTGCGGTAAATGCGGATACGAGTTTACACTCGAAGAAATAACAAGGACATGGGGACGTAAAATCCACTGCCCTAATTGCGGCTATGAAATAATATACAAAGTTGCGAGAAACTATAGGTTAGTAAAAGCGATCTAGGATCAAACCATAGAATTCTATAACTATTTTACCAGCCAATATGCTCGTTACATTGTTAACATCCCTCAAAGGATTAACCTCTACAATATCAAAACCCCTAATACTCCCCGAAGAATAAACGATTTCTCTAAGAATATTCAATAGCTCGGAAGGCGTTAGACCTAGAGGCTCTGGATTAGAAACCCCGGGAGCATAACCTGGATCAATAGCATCCATATCAATACTTATATACACTGATCTATTCTTTGTAGCACGCCTTATCATGTTAAGAACCTTACTCCAATCACTATGAAGCGGTGGAGGTATTACGTCAACTTCGTTAGAGTTTTTGATAAAGTCAATCTCTTCCCTCGAGAAAGCCCTTCCCCCAATTATTAAAACCCTTTTATTTAGTTCCTCAACAATTCTACGATTAACAGTTGCATGACTATACTTAACACCCAAGTAATCATCTCTTAAATCACCATGAGCATCAAAAACAACTACAAGATCGATCTCATCTCTCAAAGCTTTAACTATAGGATAAGTAACAAGATGCTCGCCTCCGAGAAATACAGGTATAATATCGGGATAGTCTTCGGTAAACCCCTTAACAACGATCTTAATCCTCCTAAGCGATTCGACTACATCACCATTCGGTAGGGAAACATCTCCCAAGTCAATATATCCATAACTCTCTAATTCCCTACCAGTTAGAAAACTATATAGCTCAATATTACAAGCGGCAGAACGAATCTTTTCGGGAGCGAAGCGAGTGCCGGGAACATAGCTCGTAGTCCAATCCATTGGGAGCCCGATTATACCAAGCAATTTATTCCCAGAATCCTGACACGCAAAAACACCACTTCTACCCACTAAGTGGCGCCAAGCAGTCATCAAGCCCCACCATTGATGGAATAATGTTATTAAGTCTTAGTATGTCATCATTAATCTTAAACAATTAATTAGCATCCACTATTATAGCCCTAATGAAATAGATACTGGGTATGGGGAGTGGGTTAATTGGATAAACGAGACAAATACGGCGTCTTGATCGATATAGGGCGTAGAAGAGGATTATTCTGGCCATCCTACGAGATCTATGGTGGTGTTGCGGGTTTATATGATTATGGACACGTTGGGGTAGCTATTAAGCGCTCATTAATGGAGAACTGGGTGAAGTACTTCGTAGATAGGCGTGACGGGGTAATTGTAGAGCTTGAATCACCAATTATAACACCTAGAATAGTGTTACAAGCTAGTGGGCATGAGGAAAACTTTACAGATCCTATTACCGAATGCACTAAGTGTGGAAGGGTTTTCAGGGCTGATCACTTGGTTGAGGAACAAACAGGTATCCATGCTGAAGGCATGAGCATGGATCAATTATGGGAGGTTATGAAGAAGCATGGTGTGAAATGTCCAGTTTGCGGAGGGGAATTAACAAAGCCCAAACCAGCCCTTCTATTATTCAAAACCGAGATAGGACCATATAAGGGATCACCCGGCTATCTCAGGCCAGAAACAGCCCAGGGAATGTTCGTATCTTTCAAACAAGTACTTAATACAGCTAGGAACAAACTACCACTGGGAATTGCACAGATAGGTAAAGTAGGTAGAAACGAGATCTCCCCAAGGCAGGGATTGATGAGGCTCAGAGAATTCACAATAATGGAGATCGAGTTCTTCTTCGACCCCGATAAAGCCGATGAAGAAGTAAGAAAGTACCTCACAAAGGAAATACTAGAATACAAAGTAAACGTGTTAACCGGTGTGGATAAAAAGAAAGGGGTTGAAGAAGCTAAACCCTACACGATCAAGGAACTAATTGATAAAAGAATTGTTACATCACCATGGATGGCTTATTGGATGGCTATAGGAAACAAATACTTAGAATCCCTCGGAATACCCAGCCAGAAGATAAGGTTTGATGAAAAACTCCCCGAGGAAAAAGCCCACTACTCACTTCAAACATTTGATCAGGAAGTTCATACGGAGAAGTATGGATGGGTAGAAGTAGCTGGATATAGTTATAGGACAACATACGATCTAGGCAGACACATGAAATACTCGGGTGCAGACCTAACAGTGTTTCGGAGGTATTCGGAGCCAAGGATTGTTGAGAAGATAAAAGTTTACCCTAACCCGTCAAGGATTAGAGAGATAGCTGGTAAGGACTTATCAATTGTAATGAAGAATCTAAGTAAAATCCCTAGTGAAGAACTTGTTGAAAAATTAGAGATGCAGGGATACGTTGAGGTAGAAGGCTATAAGCTGGGTAAAGATGCCTTCTATATTAAGAAGGTTAGAGAGAAAATTCATGGTGAAAAATTTATCCCACACGTAGTAGAACCATCCTTCGGATTAGAAAGAATCTTCTACGTAGTCCTCGAGAATTCCCTAGTATTCGAGGAAGACAGGACATATTTAAGATTAGATAAGAAGCTTGCCCCCTACCACGTAGCAGTTTACCCATTAGTTACGGGTTCAACGGGTAAACCATCAATGATTGCCGAAAAAGCAAGGCTTTTAGCACGTGCTCTGAGAATAGCTGGGTTAAGGGTGTTTTACGATGAAGAAGGTAGTATCGGTAGGAGATATATGCGTGGAGACGAGATCGGCATACCGTATGCTGTTACAGTAGACTACCAGACTCTAGAAGATAGTACGGTGACGATTAGAGATAGAGATACTAGGAAGCAGGAAAGGGTGAAAATTATTGAATTATACGGTAGGTTATTGGAATTACTTGGCTTAGCCCATGATTGGAAGGATATAATACAAAGATACAGTTTAATATAACCCCTAAACAAGAATACAAT
>WAON01000210.1 GCA_015521265.1 Desulfurococcales archaeon | reverse complement strand
ACACTATATACTATATTACCAGGTTCCCGGGAAACTATACTAATACAACCAGTAATAACATGACGAGCTTCCTCAGATTCTACAGGGAATACATGATCGGGATAGCAGTACCGATCAATGCATCTTATAAGGATGTAAAGCCTCCGGGAATGGAGACGAGGGAGACTATTCTTGGATGGATAACTATTGGAGCAATAGGCATGGTTGCACTATACACCGGATTAGCCTATGGTGCATCAATACTAGCAGCTGAGAAAGAGGCTGGTGTTTTGAAGAGGCTAATAGCAACACCCCTAAAGGAAAAAGAGTACTTAACGGCTCATTCTCTAGCGATGATGATCGAGCTCGGTGTAACGAGTATAATCATAATACTTACAGGTGTCTACGGTACGGGTGCTAGGATTATATTCAACCCATTAAACCCCCTGCATTGGCTTGCAGCAGGTTTATTATTAGTCGCTGCTCTACAAACGTTCTCGATCGGTGCAATAATGGCTCCACTAGCAAAGACTTCTAAGAGTGCCTCAGGAATGGGTACTTCGATCGGTTTAATACTAGCATTCCTAGCCGGTATATGGTATCCTGAATCAATGCTGCCCCCATCGCTCCGGCCGTTAGCAGAGTATTTCCCCGTTACATGGACTATTAAAGCAATAAGACAGATACTAGTCTACAACGCGGGCTGGAGCGATATTTCATGGCTAGTTATCGGGTCAATAATATCCCTAATAGTATTGTATGTAGCAGCCTGGTTCATATTGTTGAAATTGCTGGAGAAGTATCTTGAAGGCTGAATAGTTTCTTAAAAACACTTTTTAATCGATGTATCCTAGGGCTCTAAGCCTCTCCTTAACCTTCTCCTCATCCTCTGGGCTGAGTTCTTCTCCAGTCTCGCCGGATTCTACTAGTTGTTCTAGGACGAATCTTATGAATTCCTCTATATCAGTGAACCCGGCGTTATCTGCTTCTTCTTTTATCTTATCGTAGAGGCTCTTAGGGATCGTGATCTTTAACTCGACTTTCTCCTCACCCATACCGGTACGCCTCCCTTCTAATCCCTTTTTTAGTGTACGAAGGGGTCTTTAAAGCTTAGGATCACTCTTGCTACCTCGGGCCTCATCATGTATTCTGGGGGTATCTTGCCCTCCCTGATCATCCTTCTAATCTTGGTACCACTAATCTTTACACGGTACTCCTCGCTGTGTGGGCATATTTTCTCATTTACCATTCCACCGCATTTCTTGCAGTAGAAGGCTTCCCTTATGAATAATGGTGTTATCCCTAGATCCGGGAACTCGTCGAAGATCTCCCATGCTTCATATGGTCCATAATAGTCTCCCACCCCGGCATGATCCCTTCCTACAATGAAGTGCGTTGCTCCAAAGTTTTTACGGACAATCGCGTGGTGTATTGCTTCCCTAGGCCCTGCATAGTTCATATTCATGAGGAGCCCGGCTAATACAACTACATCCTTCGGATAATAATACTTGATTAGTGCTTCATAAGCTGCAAATATAACTTCATCCCTGTAATCACCCGGCTTCTTCCAACCGATCAATGGGTGTATGAGTAATCCATCAGTAAATGTTAACGCGGCTTTCTGCACATACTCATGCCCCCTATGTGGTACATTCCTTGTCTGGAAGGCTACTATCGTCCTCCACTTCTTCTCCCTGAACAAAACCCTTGTCTCAATGGGCCACAGTATCCTGTTCTCGAGTGGATGGCTTGGTTCTCTCAGTAAGTCTATTTCTCCCCCAACTAGTAGTTCTTTCCTATTATACGTTTTAGCTACTCCGGGATGGTTTTTATCGGTTGTCTTGTAGACTTGTCTAGCGTATTCTTTCTTATCCCACCCATAGATTTCCTCGATCCTCATAACGGCTACGATTTCTCCATTGTATTTTAACGCTAAGTCATCACCCTCTTTAACACCGCTGATCTCCTCTGGATCAACGTCTAATACTACGGGTATAGTCCATGGTAGATCATTGCTGAGCCTCATATCATACAATACGTGCAAATAGTCTTCCTGAACCATAAAGCCTTCAAGTGGGCTGAAGGCTCCATGAGCGATATCCATTAGATCGATTAGTCTCTCATAGCTGATCTCAATGCTTGGGAGCTCCTCTGCTTCCCTGAGTAATGCTTCCCTACGCTTACCGGTTAATACACGGTTAACGAGTCTACCACCGTGGGGGCGGGGGATCAATCCATAACACCTCCCAGTTTAAACTTCTAGATGTAGCCAAGCCTCCTAAGCTTCTCGATAATCTTCTCCTTATCCTCCTCGGTGAAGGGCTCAGAGTATTTCTCTTCTTCATGCCTAGCAACTATTTCTCGGAGAACGTATGTAACGTATTGAGATACGCTTGTGAAACCAGTGTCCTTTATTAAGTCCTTGATCCTATTGTATAGTGTTGTCGGTATTGATACGGTGGTATACTTACCCTTCCTCTCCTCATTCATGGATAGCGTCACCCTTATAATTAAACCATGTTAATTAAATATAATTAATTGCGTGTATTATAAGGATTTACCCATTACCAGTATGTGGTGTATTAGCTATGAATGAAGGGGTTAAGTGTCTAGATAAAGGCTTCGTAGTATGGTTCACCGGTTTACCGGGAAGCGGCAAGACAACCCTAGCAACAAGACTCGCAGAAATCCTCCGGGATAAGGGTTACCGCGTAGAAGTAATTGATGGAGACTGGGCCCGTAAAACAATTAGTCTAGGAGCAGGCTATACTAGAGAGGAGCGTAGAATACACCTACACAGGATCGCATGGGTCTCGAGGCTACTAGCGAGGAATGGCGTAATAGTTCTCTGCAGCTTCGTATCACCCTACAAT
>WAON01000209.1 GCA_015521265.1 Desulfurococcales archaeon | reverse complement strand
TACCTGTACGGGAGCATCGTTAAAGGTACATGGTTGAAATCAAGTGATGTAGATGTAATAATTGTTTCAAGAGACTTCGAGAATATGAAGTATATCGATAGACTCGAGCTAATCTATAGGGTTGAGTGGAGGATTAAGACAAAATACTACATAGAAGTCATACCCTTAACACCGAGAGAACTCGAGGAGAAAACCAAGCATAGTGCTATACTAAGAGATGCAAAGAAATACTGGGTAAAAATATCTTTAAACAATAAAGTCGGTTAGGATTCTTCGAAAAACCGCCAATTAATGAAATTAGAGTCTTCGAATGAATAATTAAAAATACTGGAAGACTAACTTATTGCTCCATTGTTATAATTGAATCTGGTTTCAATAACTGTATTCTTTAAATATTCCCGGGATTATTTCTGGGGTGTTATGTCTGTTTCTCCGCGTTGACCATTCCATGTTCCATGATCCATTCCGTTTGCTAGGCTCCATGTTCCGCTCATATGGTCTCCGTTGATTGTACCGGTGAAGGTTGCGCCGACTGATACTGCTCCTATCGTGATCTTGTTTCCTTCGAGGGTGATCGTTATCGGTACTGGGCCGCCGGTCTTATAGGGCTCGGTTGTTACTAGTAGTCCCTTATAAGAGTTCGGGCCTGTCTTCCATATTTTCCAAGCCCATCTACCAGTTAATCCATTGCTCGTAGTATATGTTCCATACCATGGCCCGGTTATGTTTACTGTTTCTTCGGTCGTAGTGGTTGTTGATCCGCTGCCTCCTCCACTACTAATAGATGTTGTTCGGCTAGTGGTTGAAGTGGTTGTAGTTATACTAGTTGTTGTCGACGTATTACTGTTTCCCTGCCCGTTGTTCATTGTAGACATATATACTGCTGCACCTACACCGACTATGACTAATGCAAGGATTCCGATTATTAATAGTGTATTCATAACTATTACTCTCCAAAACAACGATTAGTGTTTAGTTTTGCCTAGGATGATTATGCTTTAAATAATTACTGTATCAATTATACCTTAACATTCTAAAAGCCTAGGAATTCCTTAACTAGTTCTACTGCTTCACTACACGTATGGGCTAGCATGATCCTAGACTTCCTCCTAGAATCCAAGTATTCTCCGAGTCGTAGTGGTATCCTATCAGTATCCATCCCAGACTCTAACACTACTACCGGCTTACCATAATCATAAGCCATAGCGATCTCCAATATACTCCCAATCCCCCCTCCCAATGCGACTAGTATATCGCTGGATTTAACCATTAACGTACTCCTCGACACATAGCCTAGATCACTCCTAATAATAACCGTATACTCATTATTAGGCGGCTCAACGGGAGGATTCAATGGTAGTGTAAAGATAATCCTAAACCCCTCCTCAACAGCTAAGTCGGCAATAGTCCTCATCAACCCCCAATAACCGCCGAGCAACAAGTAGACCCGATCCCTGAATCCCGCTAGGCCCTTGATAAAGCATTCAGCATTCCTAACAAGTCTTGGAGAAGGCTCACCACTATAAGCCGCCACACCAATATACTTCACTGGTAAAGCCCCCATTACAGCTTATTATAGTATTATTAAACTATTCCGAGTAGTAAAAGAGATTAGCGGCTTATCCCCTCATGATATACATTCTAGTTAAACATATATACTAGACCGGTAATTGTATATAGAACTAAAATAATGGTATAGGAAATAACTGCGGGGGAGAAATGTGGGAATACAGTTTGGGCTCGAGGAATCGGTTGATCGTAGGCATATATTATTTGGCTATGAAAGGTTTGACATGTACACGGTTAAAGTGATGTATAAAAACAAGATTACCGGGGCTTATAGGGAGTATATTGTCTTATCAGATTTAACAGTTAATGATGAAATAATAGGTTTAGCACGTAAAATATCGCATAGGATATATGGTGAGTTAAGGGATAATGCTCCAGTACCCAATATACCATTATACAGCCTATTATACGTATT
This sequence comes from Desulfurococcales archaeon, assembly GCA_015521265.1. Taxonomy (GTDB): domain Archaea; phylum Thermoproteota; class Thermoprotei_A; order Sulfolobales; family Desulfurococcaceae; genus WAON01. The sequence goes on along the minus strand of WAON01000209.1, from coordinate 2,101 downwards.
ATCCCGCAGGTATAGGGGTATTACTTATAAATGCAAGATTAGGAAGGATAACTGCCCATTAAAGATTTTTAGGATTGAACGTGGAAACATGATCTCTATGAGCGTGCAGAGCTTGATCGAGCAAATCTATAGATTATTGAAAAAATACCCTATTGATCAACTCCTCCCTGGCTAGTAGCAATATAGAGCTTGCCGATTGCTTCAAACATTCTGAGCAGTGTTTCACCGGCTTTCTCAGAGACTGTTTTGCATAGGGACCAGTCGTTAAGGGATCTGCATATATTGTTCATGCGTGTCTGGAATAAGCTGAGCTCCGAGTATATGTCGAGGGCTCTATCCGGATCCTCCTCTAGTAGTAATAGAGTATTCTCTGCAACGTCTCTCAGCAGGTAGCCTATTTTCTCAGCGATCAACGGGTTTTCCTGGAGGATTTTCGGAGGATATACGTCGGGGATCATAGTTGCAAGGTCAGCCTTGACGACTAGGCACTCAGGAGTTGAAGGTAGCTCGAGGACTTTATCAATCAATACTATTAGTTTATCCATGGGAAGGGTAGCTATGGGCCCGTATATTATTGCTCTGCAGAAATCAATTAACTCCTTACCCTTAAACTTCTCCGAAGCACCCTTGGTCAGCTTAATGATCCTATCCAGTAACTCATCGGTTAGACCGGCTAACGGGTATAGTTCAAGTATTGTTAACAGACCCATAGCACCCAGGTAATTCTCCCGGTGCAACTCCAGAATCTTAGCCGGCTCAGTATCCCGTAGCAGTTTCTCAACGAGCCCCCTGCTGATACCACTCTTCAATACTGCTAGGAAATCCTCTAGTCTAAGCTGGCTCTTCAAAGCTTTAAGGAATTCCAGCCCGACATAGTATTCCTTCGAACCCATTGGGTTAGATAGCAGCTCGCCGAGGATCCTCCCAGCCTCTCCAAGATCACACTTCTTCCGAGCACACTTATAAGCCGCGAGCCATGGATTACTCAATACTTCATCATAGAACGACAATAACACCACCCCCTACAACGAGGTAGTATGTTTAGTTATTAGGCTTAGGCTCCTCGAGAGGCCTATTCCCTTGATCGATTCATATGTTTATAGGGATTATTAAGAGAATCCCTCCCCGGATATGTGGGGGTTTGGGTCAGCCGATCTCCTTTTTTACTCGGTAATAGTATACTATGAATGCGAAAATAGCCGCAACTACTCCTCCAGCTGTAACTGCTAGTATAGTATCGATATCGAGCGGATTACCGGCGATCACGGGTATGTTTGAGCCTGTTTTTGATACTTTATAGTAAACTGTAACTATTGGTAAGCCTCCATAGGAGTATTTAAGATAGGCTTCGAGCCTGTCCAGGAATCCCGTAGTTTTATCGTATACTGCGCTTATCGTTACCGTTAACCTTACTTCCTCGGGTTCACCACTGGTAGAGTTAACCTTGATCGTGTAAACGTGTTTTACATTGAAAGAATTACCCCCAATATTTGGAGGCTTATAGATGTAGAGGTTTACGGGTGTAGGAATAATACTGCCGGGTAGTAGCTTAACACTGATCTTACCAGTAGACTTATACCATGAGAAGACTAGTTCAAGGCTCTCCGGCCCCTGTATAGTGTTCTCCCCGCCGTGATCGATCCACCTCAGTATCCCCAGTAAAGCTTTAGTACCAGTAGTATAGGTTCCACCAATTATTATCATGCGAAGGGTGAAGTAGGATTCATCATAGCTGATCAAGACGTAGCGAGCCTTCTCCTCAACATATCCATCAAACAACTTATTCAGCACCGGGTAGCTATTAGCGAGATCAGTCTTAGAAGCTTCAACATGTTTAAAATACTCGACGTAAATACCGCGCTTAGCCCATGTAGGCTGGGCGAATACATGGCTTACCAATGCTAAAACTATTAATAACACGGTTAAAACTAGTACCACCCTATTCATAGCCCACCACATACCCGACCATGTAACGCTATGAATATGTCGTCTCTGCAGGATGAATATATTTAATCCTGCAACTGATAAAGCTTAATCAATCCACTACAATCACCGCCTTTCTTAACACAATACCAGTAATCCGGGTCTAATGTTTTAATAG
>WAON01000208.1 GCA_015521265.1 Desulfurococcales archaeon | reverse complement strand
GTTTTCAGGGCCTATTAATAAATTCCCGGGTTTAACGATGGGTTAAGGATAAATTATTACCGTGTAATAATACCTTTAACCGGTGGATACGTATTGGTTGGTGGTTTTACTAGGGATACAATGGTTGAGATAACTAATTTCATCGTTAAAGCAATAGATTCGATCAGTGATGACGAGAAGAACCACATGATCGATGAACTACTAGAAGCCTATAAGCGTGGGGCTCGAGTATTAGTAATGGGTGCTGGGCGTAGCGGACTCGTTGGTAAAAGCTTCGCTATGAGGCTGTTACACCTAGGATACCACGTATACGTACTGGGGGAAACAATAGTTCCCCGGATCAGGGAGGGGGACCTGGTAATAGCGATCTCGGGCTCCGGTAGGACCCGGCTAATAGTTACAGCAGCGGAAGCCGCGAAAATAGTTGGAGCAAAAATAATAGCACTGACAACCTACCCGGACAGCCCGCTGGGAAGGCTTGCAGACATAATAGTAAGGATACCTGGGAGGACGAAGATAGCTAAAGAAGAAGACTACTTCACCAGGCAGATACTGGGAATACACGAACCACTAGCACCACTTGGGACACTATTCGAAGACACTACGATGCTATTCCTAGACGGGGTAACAGTTGAACTAATGAAAAAGCTCGGGAAAACCGAGGAAGATCTGAGGAATGAACATGCAAACATAGAACTTTAAAAACCTCTTCGTCTAAACGATTCAACTAGGAGTATCGATTTATAGTGAACAACTTAATTTAAAAATACTTCGTAATTATTTCAACTAATATCTTCCTTAATAGTGATTAATCCTTTAATTCCCCTAAGATCCTTTTTATCTTTTCCAAATCTTCAGAAATTGCCTCTGAAACTCCAGCGATAGAAAGAGCTGCTTCAAGGATTAAATTCAGCATAGGATACGGTAGTTTTTTCTCGTTATAGATTGCATTACTTAGTTTCCCGTGGAAATAGTAGAGCATTAGGGTGAGCCTCCTCATTATATCCGCTATTAAACACCTTAATGCATCAACAGCTTGAGCCTCCCTACTCTCATAGCGTCCATCCATATATCCGGGATACTCAGCATAGGCGCAGCCCCGAATACACGACCAGTAAGCGTCTTCTAGATACTTTGAAAGATCATATACTAGGTTATCGAGAAATATTTCGTCAGTGAAGCTGATATTAGGAAAGCGGTTTTTCACTAACTCGATAGTTTTCTGCGCTTCTCCAAGTCTATCTAAGCATTCAATAAGTGATTCCAGCGAATTACGAATGTTTTTCTTCATTAACTACACCTTACTAGCAGTTTCTTAATACATACTTGAAGAACCATCGTCATATTAATTATTTTTCCCCATGCTCTACCAACTTATTTTGGATGATTATAATGAGGGGCTTAATCGATTCATTTAAATAACCATCAACACGATTAATCGTGGAGAAATAGGATATGCGTGGAGGGGTGTAGTGGGTGAGGTACTCGATTTGGAGTGTCCGGGTAGCAGTGATCGCGGCTGTCTATGCAGCTTTAACCATCGCTATACTACCCTTCGCTTATGGGGAGATCCAGGTTAGGATTAGTGATGCAATGCTGATACTACCACTAATACCAGGCTTCGGCTGGGATGCTGTTATCGGGTTAACTATTGGGGGCTTCCTAGCGAACCTGCTGAGCCCTTTCGGGTTCTACGACTGGGTTTTCGGCCCAATAGCTAACTTCGCGGCTACAATACTAGTCTTCGCTGCTAAGAAGGTTTTCAGGCCGGGGACGATGGGCTTTATTACTGGTAGCTTGTTAGCAATGATCACTATAGCATTGATCATAGGATACGGGGAGCTATGCCTAGTTTTCGGAGCCCCACTAATAACGGTACTATACGTGTTCATCGGTGAATTGATCAGTATAGGTATCGGCGGGGGAGTAGTGTTTTACGCTGTTGTTAAGAGGCTAAGGAGATGATCACGGCTGAGGATTTAACAATTGGTTATCCGGGGAAGCCCCTCCTCGAAAACCTTTCTTTCAAGCTAGGCCCCGGTATACACGTCTTACTAGGAGCTAACGGTTCCGGTAAGACTACGCTTTTAAAGACTATTGCGGGCTTGATCAAGCCCCTTAATGGACGGGTAGTTGTAGACGGGATCGAGCCTTACAGTGTTAAGAGGAGGATCGCGGCTGGGAGAATTGGTTATACATGGCAGGATCCATATCATGGGTTTATAGAAGCACGTGTTAGGGATGAGATAAACTTCATACTCGAGACAACCGGTGCTAGGGGTAATTGGTGGATTGTCGAGAAACTCGTCCCCGGGGAGCTAATGGATCGTGATCCATACACTCTCAGCGGGGGTGAAGCTAAGAGGGTTAGCCTTGCAAGCGTGCTGGTTGCCGATCAACCTGTTTGGCTACTGGATGAGCCCTTCAACGAGCTCGATTATGATGGTGTTAAGAGCCTCCTAGAAATACTCCGCGATGCTAGGGGTCGGGGTAAGACTATTATCATCGTAACACACCTATACCCCCTAACTAATAGTCTCCACCCCGACAAGTACTTGTTGATCACCAGGGATCATGGGCTGTTAATTGATGATTGGAGCAGGCTGGATGATGAATTACTGGCGGAATCAGGTGTCCTGCCGAGGTGGTTGATCTGTGGGGGTACTTGTTGAAGCCTACCAGTACCAGTATCGTTACACCTGGTTCCATAACCCCCGGTTATTCATGCCTAAACTAGCCTACCTAGCCCTAGTAGCACTAGTATTCATAACTTTCAACCCATGGATCTATCTAGCCTTCATAATCTCGGGCCTAATCCTCTTATCACTGATCAAGGCTTACAGGTTAATACTCTACACTCTAATCCTCTACTTCCCGCCAACACTACTAATAATCCTCGTAGACTACCTAGCCGGAACACTAACACCCCTAATACTAACACTCCTAATCTACGGCTACACCGGGTTCGTAAACATAGTATTCTTCTACGCTACGACGCCGATACAGCAATTCTACGACTACCTCGGTAGGAACCCGTTAACACTAGCACTACTAATGCTACACAATATCCTAGCAGAGCTGAACGAGGCAATACAGAGTAAGAAGGCGCGGGGATGGGAGCCGGGATGGAACCTCTACAACCACTTCCTAATAGTAATCGACGCTATAAGGATACTATTAATCCGGCTAGACGAGATCACAACAGCACTACGGGCAAGAGGAGTAGACTAAAAATATTAAAAACATTATCAATCCAGTAAGTTTTAATAT
>WAON01000207.1 GCA_015521265.1 Desulfurococcales archaeon | reverse complement strand
GCTATTGTTCACGATTGGATCATAGATATAGGTGGCTCTGAAAAAACCCTAAAGGAGATATATTCATTATTGCTTATTTCCTCATATTTTTCCTTGCTTTTACCAGTTATCAGCGACTGATTCGTTTAGATTATGAAGCCGGTATTCTATTAGAGGAGGTATACTCGAGTATAAACCAGAAAATGCCTCTAGATCAAGCAGTTATTAAAGCATGTAGCCGTTTATCAAAGCCGTATAGAGTAATTAAAAACCTCCTACTCCTAGGCTTTAATTACTCCGATTTCAAGAATGCTGTAAAACTAACACCCTATGCTGAAAAAGTTCTCGGTTTATTACTTTCACCATTAAAATATAGTAGTAGCGATGTCCTGCATATCGGGTATATTGTTAAAATAAGTGATTTCATAAGGAGGATTAGGACTAGTTTGGCCGAGCGGTGCAGGGTTTACTATATCTATGCGTTAACTCTTCCAGCAGTACTCATAGTTTTCTCGCACAGTATGAAGGGGCTTGGCGGGTTTAAGGTTCTACCGATCGGGCTTGTTATGGGTTTAGCTTTGTCCTCCATACTAGTATCAGTAACTATTTCTTCAAAAATAGAAGGGGGCTGTGGATTGTGTAGTTGGAAAAACCCATTAATACTAACAGCTACACTATTAGCAGTCCTACTCCTAGCTTAACCCTTTACAACACCTAGAGGCCTAAGCCGGACAACGAGCTTAGCTATACCAACATTATGAGCTACAAATACAACCTTATCAACATCCTTATAAGCACCCGGTGCTTCCTCGGATATCACTCTACGAGTAGCAGCCCTCAACACTATACCCTTACGCGACAACTCCTCTACAACTCTCTCCGGCCTATAAGTCCTAATAGCAGCATGCCGGCTCATCCACCTACCAGCACCATGTGGAGCACTGTGCCATGTTCTTACCCCTTCCTTTGTTCCTACTAGTATGTAGCTCGCTGTACCCATTGATCCTGGTATTAGGACTGGCTGCCCGATACTCTTGTAATCGTCGGGTATTTCTGGGTGTCCTGGTGGGAATGCCCTGGTTGCTCCTTTACGATGTACTACTACTCTGTACTTTTTCCCATCTACGATGTGCTCCTCGATCTTTGCTATGTTGTGTGCTACATCATATATGAGCTTCATTCCTAGGTCTTCGGGTGCTTTATGGAATACTTTCCGGAAGCTCTCACGTACCCAGTGCATGATTAACTGCCTATTAGTCCATGCAAAATTAGCAGCGGCAGCCATAGCCCTAACATAGTTCTGAGCCTCAGGGCTCTTGAAAGGCAGACTCGCCAACTCCCTATCCGGGGGCCTGATACCGTATTTCCTCATAGCCCTCTCCATTATTAGTAGGTAGTCGCTTGCAACTTGGTGTCCCAGTCCACGGCTACCCGTATGGATCATTACTGTTACTTGTCCTTCATGCGTTATACCCATAACCTTAGCAATACTTGGATCATAGATTTTATCGACAACCTGTACCTCTAGGAAGTGGTTGCCGGCTCCAAGTGTTCCCAGCTGGTTGTGTCCCCTACGCTTAGCTCTATGGGAAACCTTTGATGCATCAGCAAGCTTCCAACTACCATGCTCCTCTATGTGATCCATATCCTCCTCCCAGCCGAAGCCGTGTTCGACAGCCCATTCAACGCCCCTATTCAAAACCTCGTCTAGCTCTTGAAAACTAAGCCTCAACTTACCGGTAGCACCAACACCACTCGGAACATTACGGAACAAAGTATCAACTAACTCCTTAAGCCTAGGCCTCACATCCTCCTCATCAAGATTAGTCCTAAGAACCCTAACACCACAGTTTGATACAACTATATTATCTGCTATGAAGTTGTGTTCGTCTCTGTCAACCATGAAGTCATATACATAGTCGTTATACTCTACAAGCTCTACCTTCTCAACCTCGTCATACACTATTTCACCTACTACATTCTCCTCTAGGAACTCCTCATAGGAGATGTAGTTTCTCGGTATACGGGCATCGCTTACATTCTCATACACCGATCTCTCAATAAACCTTCTATTCACCAATTGGAGTAAGCCATTACCCTCTAACACTCTAACAGCTTCATTAATAGTGCTGGCTTCCCGAGCCTTTCTCCTAGCTTCTCCTCTGAGGGCTTTTACCTTCTCCTTAAGTTTTAGATATACTATTGCTCCAAGGGCTCTCCTCTTCTTCTCGTAATTATATTCAAACCCTATCCTTGAATAGAATCTTATCAGATTATCCGGTTTAGAATGTATTAGTAGTCTGTACACTACTCTATCCTTCTCTCTACACGCCTCTCTAATAGTCGATTTTACACCGAACTCCTCTAGGAGCTTCTTAATCTCCTCTAGGAATTCAACAGCGTTATCCGCTGTTTTCATCTTCTTAGCAACTTTGATCTCCGGCATGTAGAAGTTGTAGCCATTTATTGCCTTAGGTGTTGAAGCTTCTGCATCGAAGTATGTTGCTAGGAACAATCTCTTAATCCACAATGGTAGTTTGAATAGCCATTTTGGTACATGGAATTCCCTCTCAACCTTCCTACCTATGGGATATCCGAGCTTTATAAATAGCTCTACAAGGCTACGAGCCTTTACATGTAGTGAGTATTCTGTGGTATTGAATTCGTATTTTCCTATTCTATGATGTCTTCCACGCATGTATATCTTCGGCGTATAGCCTATAATTCTTATATCATCCGCTATACGTTCTAGAGTTTCTCTATCACCATATAGGATTATCTTACCCGTCTTAGGATCTATGTGTCCATCGCCTAGGGCATATCCATAGATCTTTACTAGGTATGGTAGTTTTGGATTCAGACTTGTCAGTGGGAGTAGTTTTCTCTTAATCAGCTCCCTCCTAATCCCCCTTCTAAACTCCCCGGATTCTAGTATTGTGAATCTATCGGGTTTTTCGTATGGGACTCCCTCGAATGGATATATGGCTATTTTATCTCCAACCCTTACCTCTGATGCATTGATCATACCTCTAGATGTTAATACTGGATGATCCCAACTGGCTTTAATAGTGTATCCGCTACGAGTTATGATCTTATATAGTTTCGATTCGAAACGGTTAAGCTTTAATACAACCCTAGACCTAATCGTTACCCCATTCTCATCCACACTATATACTTCATCCCCCTTATCGATCTCCTCTATAGGTATCGTATATCCCAGCGAGGTGAGAATCCTAGTTCCACGAGGTAAACAATTAATATCATATCCCACTCCTCCAGGCGATATAACACCCTCATCCACATCAAACCCTGCAACACCACCAATAGCAAATCCATAGCCCTGGTGCCCGTCCGGCATCACGTAGCTTGCCAGCTGTATACCGGGTAAACAGGCTACGTTCGCAGCCTGAACAAGTGTAAGGTCTGAACGCATCTTCTCAAGCAAATACTCATCAGCATATATTATGGCATCTACCCTCATACAGGGCTTAGCACCCTTCGGAATACGCCACACGAACTTATCTATCCTCTCAAGCCTAATATTATGACTCATACTAATCTCACCCATCTAATTATATGTTTAATATCAAACTCTTATTCTAAGATTCTATCATAGGCGTAGGAGCTATTATACTTAATAACTAGTTTTTCTCAGTATTGATGCGATGCTTCTTGATCCATAGCTTAAGAGCTTCCTCTACAGCCTTAGATAACGCACCTCTCTTCAAACCATATTTCATAGCCACTATTTTTCTGAACTCAGTCTCTAGATCATCATCTATTACTACTAGCATCCGCCCCATAGAATCACCAATATACTTATATATAGATATACATATATAAATATGATTGATGGGGGCATGAGGGTTTATCCAGCATCATATTACAAGAATTACCAGGAACTCTACTCATATCTAGAAAGAGCCCGGAAACACTGTAAAATTCCCACATACCTCGATCCAGAATACCTAGTTCCAAGTATATTCAAACTTTTAGATACACAATATGTGTATAACCTCTACATAAGGATCCATGGATTTACAATCAAAATTCTAGACAATAACATTGACAAGGCACTTTCAATGTATCTGCCACGGAAAGTTAAGGCTTTCATTATACACCTATTATACCTTCAGCGAATTATTGACATTGATTATGCTACTATACTCGCAGATAAACTTGGAATAAAATATGAACGAATACGACATTATACGGGTAGGATAATTCCATTTTCCGATAGAGGTATACTACAAAACTTGTCGAAAAGATGGGGGAGACTATTCTACCTAACGGGTACAGGTGCTATAACATCACATGCTGTTTCCTCCGCAATCGTTGAGCACTATTGTCGAAAGGAATACGGTGTCAAAGGTATCGGCGGATTCTTAATAGGATTTCTCACGGGCTATATAATTGGAGACGGCGGTATCAATACACGTAGAAACCATTCCGGGATAGGATTTCGAAACTATATATACGACTACAAGAACAGCGTAATAAAAATCCTAGATCTTCTCGCCCAGACTAAGGTGATATCATATAAACAGTACCATAATAGAAAATTCACACTTTACTCGAGAATATACAGGGTATGGCCGCATAATCACCTATTATACCGCGATTTACGACGTACCGATAAGACAGGCTTCATAACCGGGCTCCTATTAAGCGACGGATACATCTATAAAGATAATATCCATGCAACAATATATCAAGCAATCACACTCAGAAAAGCATACATGCTACCCGCAATTAAAGAAATCATACATACCGCATCCAACATGATCTCCGATATAGGAGGAAAATACAGCTTAACCATTAAACTAAAGAAAGCAAAAAATCCAACCACACAAAGAACCGAAAAGACAATCATGTTTGCCTTAAACTTCAAATTAATCGATGTATTTGAAGAATATTTGGATATCTTAAACTGGTTCATAGCATATAATCTGTCTCTTATACACAT
>WAON01000206.1 GCA_015521265.1 Desulfurococcales archaeon | reverse complement strand
GGGTAGGAAAGAGAAAACCATAGCATTGAAAAACCTCTATAAGATAAAACAAAAATATATTATATCAATCCTTCATGAAACAAACTCTCCCGATAATAAAGGATAAATTGCTCAGCCAAACACATAAGCTATAGGCGAACTTCATGACACGAATGGATGAATTCAACACCCTAATAAAGCGTGCTAATAGATTTTTAGAATCATCACATTTCCTTCTTTAAAGGAATATTATGACTTGGCTGTGTTCCATTTAGAACATGCTCTTCGACTCTATGCGAAGGCTGTTTTGTTGAGGCTCGGCTATGATTATCCAGACGTATATAGTATGAGGAAGCGACATGTTATCGATAGGGAGATGTTGAAGTGTATCGTAGGATATCTAAGCTCGTTTGGATCGACTAGATCCATCTCTTCCGTTTAAAGTAGACTAGTTCCCCAATTGCTATAGCGGCCATTGTTAGGAGCACGGCTGGGTATGCGTAGGGGTTTTGTAGTTCGGGCATGTATTTAAAGTTCATACCGTAGATTCCGGCTATTAGGGTTAGGGGTAGGAATATTGCCGAGATCACTGTTAGCTTAGTAACGATCTTATTGGTTTTATCGCTTATCAGCGTGAAGTATAGTGTGAAGGCTTGAGCTATCCGGTCTATGCTGGTACTGTACATGTTTTCCAGCATTACTGCTTCATCACCTAGATCCTTCAAGTCCGGATATATCCTCTCTAATCGGTGAAGGCTATATATTACTCCGTGAACCCCTCGGTGGAGGCGGCTTGCACGGCTATATAGCCTATAGATGGGTATGGGCATTGATCCCCTTCTAAGTAGTGTATCGATGTTCTTCTCGATCTCCCCGTCTAAACTCGATAATTCCTCGTGGTAGTGGGCTATCAGGCCCTTATATATCCCTTGTAAAACATCAATTGGGTCGTCGGGCATAGCATCAGCAACGATCTCCGCTATCTCGCCTAAAACGTTCCTCAACTGCTGTGAGCTATAGGATTCGACGCGGTTCTCAACTATCTCTATACAGAACCTGTAGACTCCACTACCAGTACCAACTGGGAAAACTATGAGCGGGTAGGGTTTAGCCGCGTAATGAAATGTTTTACGGCACTTACCCGGTACCTCGTAACGATGCATCCAGACCGGGTTACTACACTTATCCAGCTCTTCTACAACCCGTTTACCCCTTTCAACACAGAAACCAGTATTCAAAACCCTACACCATTGAAGACTAGACTATCTGGCTCCAAATACTCAGTATTTCCTCTAATTCCTCCCTATTTATCCGGGAAACAGCTACGCCTGCATGAACGACCACGTATTCCCCCGGCTTCAAGTCTTCTATTGCCGATATAACTTCTCTAATAACGCCGCCCATACGAACCTTAACGATCAACAATTCCCCTTCTCTACGGGTCTCCAATACTTCTGCCGGGATTCCAAGGCACAATCCTAACCATCCCCTCTAGTATACTCCTAGCATATTCTGGGTAGGTTTAACGGGTTTGGCTGTAGAATGGTTTTTCCTCCAACTTCTGTTTCAACAATAACCCTCCCCTTAACAATTGGGTTTTCGGGCTTTATTACTTCACCTATGACAACAGCTTCTCTTTCACCCTTTTCATGGAGGGCTTCGATTACTTCACTAGTCTTCGAGGGATCAACTACTATTACTGCAATGCCTTCAGATGCAACGTTTAATGGATCGATCCCCAGAGCATCTAGGAACATTCTAACCTCTTCTCTAACTGGTACTTGTGATCTATTTATTAATACTGCTAGATCCTTCCCGTATACTAGTTCGTTTAATACAACGCTCAATCCTCCACGCGTAGGATCCCTAGCAGCGTGTATATGATCCCTATACTCCTCGATAACTGGTAGAACAGTTTTCACGAGGGGTTTTGAATCGCTCTGGAGGCCCGGTGCTTCCTCGAGCATACCCATCTGTGCGGCAAGGATCGTTGCTCCATGCTCAGCTATTGGGCCGGTAACTATTACTTTATCCCCAGGCCGTGGATCATTAATTAAGGGCTTCTTCGACAGCCCTATCCCCGTACCCGAGATCACTACTCCGTCGAGGCTCCCCCTAGGCATTACCTTAAAGTCTCCACCGATCAATGCAACATTGTTCTCCTTTAAAACCCGGGTCATAGAATCAAGTATCTTCTCCAAATCCCTCCTTGGAAATCCTTCCTCTACTATTAAGCCATCCATAAAGGCTACCGGGCGTGCATTCATAACCACGAGATCGTTCAGTACACCACTAGCGGCAAGGTGGCCTATGTCTCCGCCGGGGAAGAATAATGGTTTAACCGTGTAGTTATCCATTGATACTACGAGGTATTCTTCATCGTTTATCCTAAGAGTTGATCCATCCTCTAAAACATCCAGCCCAGAACCATCGAGTGCCCTCCATAGCTCCCGGGGCATACGCGAGACTACTAGTTTCTCGATAACCTCCCGGGTCTCGAACCCCCCTGCTCCATGTATGCTAGTAATTTTTCTACCTATCAATACTCCTCGTACCAATACCTATTTTTCTAAACGCTGGTATCATAACTAATAATTCTCAACCCTATTATCACCTACTCCCTGTCTTCGCTTTTATATACTCAATGTACTGGGATAGGGTAGATACAACATCCATAACGGATCTGGCTCCTTTCTCCGTTATAGTTACCAATACCCTCGGCCGGTCACTGATCACATAGGTTGTCTTAACAAGCCCCTCTTCTTCAAGCCTTTTCAAATGACTCCAAAGGTTACCAGGTGATAGGTTTAGGTCTATGAGGAGGTCGCTGAATAATGCTTTACCATGGACTAGTAGGTAGAGCATAATAGCTAGCCTAGCCGGGGCCCTGAAACCCTTCTCGCCAAGCAGATCCATTAATTGGCGGAGCAGTTCCTCCACTTCCCGGGTACACCAGATAGATCGTTTTATCTGAGGGCTCTCAGCAGGTTAACCATTCCCAGCCCGAGGTAGGCTGTTGCAGCAATTGATAATGCTAGGAAGGATTCCCTCGCGATCCCCCAGCCGATCATTATTAAAAAGTACTCTCCAAGAGCTCCGATAAAGAATATCGACACTAGCAATGCATCAATGATTAACCCCCGTGTTCCAAGAGCTCTAATAGCGTATAATACTCCCGTGTTCCCCAAGCCTAATAGTATTAGGAACCCTATGGTCCATGCTCCAGGACTGTGTACGTAGTAGAAGGGTAGTGGGTATAGGGCTCCTCCAACAACCCATGCAGTAACGGCTACGATATTAGCCTTCCTAAGCTCCCTCTTATCACTCCTAGCTAGTGCTTCGCTAATATTCCGGGGCCATGAACGAATATTTATGAGGTATAATCCGGCGAACCAGTAGGCTAGGAAGAAAGCGATCTTGTATGGGCTCGAGGGCCAGTAGAGGCCGAATACTGGGAGGCTCATCAATATACTTATAATCATTATCCATATAGCCCATGCGAAATAGATCAAGGCTACACGTGCATAGTAAGCCCTAACCATTGATGAAGACAACCTATCAAAGGCTTCGACGAACTCCCTAAGCTCAGCCGCTAGCTCACCCAAACCTACAGCACCATAACCCATAATCAAATATTACTATTAATACATGGGCTAGTTATTGATGAAGCCGTTTTTCTGCAGTACAAAACATCCATTCATTATTAATAATTTAATCATAAAAACAATATTAACAGTACCGTGTAGAGGAGTAATTGTTTTGCCAGGGATAATAGAGGCTAGGGGGATCGTTAAGAAGTATGGAGATAAATACGCCCTCAGAGGAGTAGACCTCATCATCGAGGAGCCTATAACCTATGCCCTCCTAGGCCCTAACGGTGCTGGTAAGACAACTCTTCTAACAATAATACTAGGTATAACATCCCCGACAAGCGGTACAGTGAAAATCATGGGCAGGGATCCTAGGGATCCAAGTATTAGGGCTAGGATCGGTTATGTATCACAGGAATACGGCCTATACGAGTTACTAACCGGTTGGGAGAACGCGTTACTATACGCTAGACTACATGGGGTACCCACTGGGGAGGCTAGGGAGAGAATACTGGAACTAGCCGAAAAACTAGGCATTAGGGAAGAACTTAAACGCCGTGTATCAAGTTATAGCGGTGGTATGAAGGAGAAGCTGAGCCTAATCATAGGATTCATACATGACCCGGATATACTAGTCCTTGACGAGCCTACTACTGGAATGGATCCTGGGTCTAGGAGGACTGTATGGGAATTGATCATGGAGGAGAGGAGGAAGGGGAAAACAGTTCTATTATCAACCCATTACATGGAGGAAGCCGATGCGTTAGCGGATCGTGTTGGAATAATAGATTCGGGTAAGATAATTGCTGAAGGCTCGCCGGCCGAGCTTAAGAAGAAGTATGGGCCTAGATCAGTGATCGAGGTCGGAGTTGAAGACGGGGTTAAACCAGAAGCCCTAAGGGAGCTCGAATCCCGGGTGGAGAAAGTACTTGTTAGTGATGGTAGGCTCCGGGTATATGTTGAAGACCCCGACGAATACGTGCCGATCGTAACTAATACCCTCTACAAATACGGGGTTAGGATTAGGAGGCTCATTGTTGAGAAGCCTACTCTAGAAGACGTATTCCTAAGATTAACGGGTAGGAGGTTAGAGGGTTGAAGCGTAGCCTAGCCCTCATGGTTTCAGAGGTTAAGTATACTTTCAGGGATAAAATGGTTCTCTTCTGGCTTATAGCATGGCCTATATTCTGGGTATTGATGAGTGCATTCGTATTCGTACCGCCCGGTGCAGGGCAGCCTATTACCCTCGACGTTGGTGTTTTAAACCTCGACGACTCCAATATAACGCTTAACGGCTCACTACTAGTAAGAATCCTTTCAATGGTGGAGTATAATGGTACAAAGATCTTCAACATACACAACTACACTTCAAGGCAGGCCTTGATCGATGATTTAAGGAAGGGGAGGATCGATGCTGGAATAATAATACCAAGAGGCTTTGGGCGGAATGCTACTATGAGCGTAGCAAAGCTGGAAGTTTTGATCGGTGCTAGGAGCCTTTACAGCGCCTCGATCACTAGCGGAGTCCTTAAAGGCTTTATAGAAGAGTTCTCGAGGAGGGTTGGGGTTAGGAGGGCTTTAACGCTATACAATTACACTATATACTAT
>WAON01000205.1 GCA_015521265.1 Desulfurococcales archaeon | reverse complement strand
TTTCTATACAGATTGGCTATCTTCTTCCTAATCTCACCAGCCCTATTTCCAAGCTGCTTGAACTTTGCTTCAGCGAATTCGTCTCCGTAGAGCTTCTTGAGCTCATTTTTATCAATGCCCTCAATTGCAGCTAACTCTTTAGCTAGAGACAGCAGCCGCTCCTCAGCTTTAATCCTGCCCGTCTCAGGATCATCTATCTCAATGCCTAACGATGGAATGATAGCAACCACATTGTTCCTAACTAAGATACTGTTTATTTCCTCTTCGTCTGGTTCATAGACATACACGAGTAGCACGGGTTCAGCGTTCTTCCTCACCAAATCAGGTATAAATTCGCTATTTTCAATACAAATTACATGAACCTCTTTGAAAACCCGAGATTCATGTGTTTTCCCTTTTTTCCTACCCTTAGGGCTTTGGATGAAGAGTTCTTTTGCTAGATCGCATAGTTTTTTATGTGCAGCTATGTCGCTTACGTCTCTTATTTTTCTCTTGATTAATTCATCTATTGGCAATAATTGTGTCATGAAATACTTGCCGTCCAAAAATACCATGTAGTTGCTATAGCTGTATAGTTCTTCTAAAACATCTCCTATTACTCCCACTCCTATGTTATGCTGGCTGAAAACAGCGGGGTCAAATACAGCTAATACTATATCACCTCTCGAAGGGTATAGTCTAAGATACTGTTTCTCAGGTATACCTCTGCCTATGATGCTTCTGAGCCATATGAACGTAGCTATTATCCTTGCAAGCCATGGTATGCTGGTTTTCCTCGAAGCGCTCTCAACGTCTTTATCATACATTGACATAAGTATCTGGTAGTCGTCCGAGTTTGGGTTCACTAAGTAGCTACGCACTGAAGGATCATGAACAGGTATATGGTAAGGCGCTATGAGATAGAAGTCGCCCGCAATTCTTCTATAGTATCCATTAAAAATGGCTGCCAGAGACATTATCGTGATTCTTATAGCGTCTCTTGTTCTCTGCAGATACCGCAGATTGTTAAAGAAGTCTTCTAAGAGTTCTAAGTAGGCTGGGCTGAATGGGTAGGATTCTGATACCTTATCTTCGAACGCAGCTATACTACCGAGGGCAGATATCACTGCGCTCTTTACAATGTCCCCGCCTTTAGTAATGAACAGTCTGGCCACTTCTTTGCCTATATGCCGTAACTCTTCTTCTCCGTTCTCGAAGAGCCTCTTTTTCAGGACATGAATTATCTCGGGCGATTTGAGGGGAGGGATTATTTCTAAACTCTGCTCTGTCCTGGCTAAAACCTCATAGATAGCTCTGGCCGAACCCGATCTACTAGAGCCCAGCTCCTCTCGTGCCACGGGGATTGAGAGGATCAATATACCGTTGCCAACCTCTTTAAGAGCGACTGCTAGTACCTGGGAAAAGTCCCTAAGCTTCTCTAAGTCACCGTATCGGCTAGCATATACTAGCGGCTCATCGATCATTATGAGGAAAGGACTGCCCTCCAAGAGGCGTTTTAGCTCCTCTTTGCTGGGAACAGTGTTGCTTTCGTCACGCTTAGATATAGTGCCGTATCCACCAAGGTAATATGCAAGAGCCCCCCAAAGGGTTCTTACAACATAAGAGCGGACTTCGCTCCTGCCCCCCGACTTAACTATCTCAACTTTGACAGCTGGTTCCTCCATGTTAGGATCGGGCGCGGATTCCTCGCTCATACCATCAATAGCGGCTATCCTCACAGGTTTAGCAGGAGAATTAGCAGGATTTGCTATAATATTGTAAAGCCTCGAAGCGAGATCGGGGTCGAGTAGTTCAACCTCTCTACGAAACGCCTCCAGGTCCCTCTTCTCAACTACAAACTCGTTATAGAGGCGTAGTAAGTGATAGATAGTGATGAGCAGGTGAGTCTTACCACCCCCCATCAAGCTAGGGAGAATAATTATCCGGGATCTCAGAGTAGTAACGGTTCCATCCCTTCTAGTAGCCTCTCCTCCTAGTAGTCCAGCAAAAATCTTCACTATCAGATCGTCCATGCTCTCAGTAAGGAACGTTCTAGCAAAGAACTCGTGTGGGTCAACAAATATCCGAGCCCTTTCCGCCAAATTAACTGAGCTCCTGCATCTCTCCTTCACGTATCGAGGCAGTAGATCCTCATTAACACATAGATCCTTATACTCATAGTACAGTACAACATCTGCTAAGCTAGGGCTAGGATCAAACTCTCTAATATCCTCAAGTCTCCCCTCACTTATCAGAGACGCTATTTCAGGCCTTAGCTTAAGCACTCTTGTAAGCCCTTCTATACTCTTGGCCACCTCTAATCACCCTCCTCTACGCTTATCCCAAGCTGTTTAAGGAGCCTCTCGCACCTGACCGCCTCGGGGTCTCTCTTCTCGGGATCCTTCCACTTTTCTAGGTAGACTAGAGACTTTGCGAGTTCAATAGCCTCCTTAGCCTTCCAGCCCAGAGCCTGAAATAACTCGGCGTACTTACGCTTAACCTCTTCAGCACCACGATCTGCATATAACTCCAATACATGCAATACGTCAACGCTTGTCCTCATAGTCTCCGGCTTGCCGGGATCTACATCCTTAAGACCGAGAACCTTAAGAACGGCATCCTCACTATCATCGAGAGGCTCTATCAAGTTGTAGACTTTTCTCTTAGCAACACTAGCCCCTACCTCAATTTCTTCCTCCTCCTCTTCCTCCTCAGAACTCTTAGATTTAGTAGAAGCCACCAACTTAATTCTTTCAGCCTTGTCTAAACTCAGAGTACCATAACCAACTAAGATCAGATCACTACTAGGCAGCTTTCTCCTGGATTTCTTCTCCGTGCGAACACCCACAAGCTTAAACAAGAGGTAGAAGGTTGCCTCAGGAGTAACAATTTCTGGATTGGCGCCTTTAACGATAGCCTTAGCTACAAGCTTACTCGCCTCAAGAACCATGTCATCAAC
>WAON01000204.1 GCA_015521265.1 Desulfurococcales archaeon | reverse complement strand
CTAATCCATCGTGACCCGGTATGTAGGGTTTAAGCTTTACGAGATCGTAGAGGTTTCCAGAGTAGATGTTTTGAGTAGCAAAAGCTAATGCATCGTTCAGGGTATGACCTGTAAATACTAGGTCGAATCCTTTCTCAACAGCTGTCTTATTCATAAGGTACCTCTTAACTAATCCGCAAATACTGCAGATGGGCCTCCTAATAATCTTTTTAACGACTAAATAGGCTACATCATCTATGGTGAAACCATGATCGGCTAAACGGGTTAGAATTAATGGTATTCCCAGTCTACGGGTATTCTCGTAGACGATCCCGTATGCTTTCGAGCTATAATCCCTTATCCCTAAATCGATGAATAAAGCTGAAACTTCCAACCCTTTATTTAGCAGGTAGGGTGTGAGGCTGTGGAGGAGGGCTATGCTATCCTTACCACCGCTTACAGCTACTAGTATCTTCCTATGTTTTCTCGGGAAGTATTTCTCGTATGTTCTTATAACTCTCCGCTTGAAATACTCGATGAAGTGATCCCTGCAGAACCATGAATTAGCCCATGGTATCCAGTATTCAGCCCTCCTACCACAAACCCTGCACTTAGCCAAAACCAGACACCTAAGAACAATAAATCACATCAAGCCCTTACACAACCCTACAAGCCTTAGGGTAGTATATGATAGAGTCTACTACAGAAACATATTATATAGTGTTAGCTGATACTGTTGAATACGTAGTCAATCATAATTATAAAAGTGATCTCGATAGGCGTATGGCCTTGAACGATGTCAGCTCGATCGTTAAGAGTACTGGTCTGCCGGCTGTTGACAATGTTGTTGCAGCTGCTATTAATGATCAAGTATTAATGGGCTTATACTACAAGTACTTGGAGAGATATAATGTATTAATGATGGATATAAGGGATGCTTGGAGGACTAGGAGGGAGGAATTGTTAAGGGTTGCCGGGAAGAATGGGATCAGGGATCTCGATATTAATGATGAAACCGTGGGCTTCTACATAAAAATACCACCCCACACCCGTGTACCAGTACCGATTTATGCCTGCTTCGTGCTGAGCAAGAAGGGTGTTGTTCAAAGAGTTTTAAACGTTATAGATGTTGGGGAAGACTCTGAAGCAATTATTGCTAAGGGTTGTTCAACTATCGTACCCGAGGGGGCTCATATTGCTGAAACCGTTTTCTGGCTGAAGCGTGGTTCGAGATTGACTAGTATAATGCTACACAACTGGGCTCCTAATGTAAGGGTTTCATCGAAGACGAACGGCTTTGTGGGTGAGGGGGCAAACTATAGCTACTACTACGTTAAGCTTTCACCCGTAAAAGCTATAGGATTGGGAACGGAGCTAGTGGGGGATACTAATTCGGTTATAGAGGTTCATGAAGCATCTATGGCTCATACGGGTTCTCATATTACGAGTATGACTAAGATAAGGCTGTTTGGGGAGGCTAGTAGAGCATTGATCAATAGTCGTGGAGTAGTGTATGAGGATGGACTAATGAATGTCTACCCGGTGATAAGGGCTGAAGCACCCCGTACTAGTGGGCATATAGAGTGTCAAGGACTGGTAATGGGTAGGGGGGAGTATAAGACTCATCCAAGCCTCGAGACGATCGTTGATGATACAATGCTTACACACGAGGCAAGTATTGGTAAGATTAGCGGCGAGCAGCTCTTCTATCTTGAATCCCGTGGTTTAAGCGAGGAGGAAGCATCTAAAATGATCGTCTTAGGATTCCTGTCCTCAACACTTAAAGGATTACCGGTTGAACTGAAGCGTTACGTTGAGTCTGCCCTTAAACAATTTGTTGGTAAAGGCTTCTAGTAGTCTATAACGGGGATCTTACCGAATTTTCCAAGATCAACAGTGCTACCCGGTTTTTCCGCTACGGGTATTATTCTCAACGCTTTAACCTTGCCGGCATCTAGTCCTAGAGCGAAGGATGCTTTAATGAATGATCTAAGCTTCTCCCTATCGTAAGGTACAAGGATCATGTCTGGGCCTGCAACGCATATGGTTGAAAGATATAATAGATCCCTAGCTCTAATAAGCCCCCCTCCACCAGCCTCTATTAAGCGGGAGTCTTCAGCGTATGGTAGCATGACTTCGTTGAAGCCCCTAATATTCTCCCGGTTCCTAGAAACTCTCCCGATTATATTGTTTAGTGATTTGACCCCATCAATAATACCGGGGTAATGAATTTTTTCACCCGTAATAACCTCTAAGAGTTCCGCTACACTGTTCTCCATCCATGGACTAATACTGTGGTCAATGAATACCTCGAGCCCTGCTTCCTCCCGAATAAGCTTTGTTAATTCATCATGAATACTAAGCAGGTAATCCCCAATCCCCTCGAGGCCTCTTGAAACATATATAGACTTTAATACTTCGGGGTATAGGAGTGCGAGGCCTACTGCTTCACTGCTTGTAAGATTACTCGATAACGGATAGTATGGTGTCATTAGACTCTGACCGTTAAGGCTTACAGCGATCCTCGTAGCGTATTCAGGCTTAGCTTCAGCTACTTTTAAAAATATATCAGCTACTGAATCTATTGGTGGATTATCCCTCCATAAGAGCCCCGTATAATATTCTCTCTCGACGATACTGGTTGTTAATTCGTAGCTTCCCGGTTGATCAATATATACTCCCCCGATGTTGCCCATAATATTATTCTTTAATAGGTATTCATCCATTACGTCTAGGATGGAATGAATGTGGTGGTAGTATTCACTGCTTAGTAATGGTAGCGTAATCCTCTTCGTCCACACGGTGTAACCATAGGCTTCTAATACTTCGCTAATTTTCCCAATTGTTTCAACAGCTCTTGGGAGAAGGTTTTTCCTCAGATACTCGATGTAGTCTAGTACTCCTTGTTCAACCGGTGGTTTTATAAAATAAGTAATGGATCTAATAATTGGTTTTTTATCCATAGCTTATTACACCGTTTTAAATGTATGTCTTTGAGCAGTTAGTATTCTTTTTCCCATAATATATAGCTCGCAATTTGTCATTGATTGTATAATATGTTTTTACTGATTAATACATGTTTTAATAGGATAAAGTACTTGAATATTTAAGTAAGACGTGGGGATGATGTAGTTATGACTAGCTTGCTAATAAGGAACGTACTTATATGGGTTGACGGCTTCTTCTCCGAGGCTAATATCCTCGTAGAAGATGGGAAGATTAAAGCGATATCCAAGAAGCTCTTTGAAGATGTTGATGAAATAGTTGATGGTTACGGGTTACCGGTTATACCGGGAGGTATTGACATACATGCACACGTATATGATCCCGAGTACCTGGATAATGAAGACTGGAAGTCTGGATCATTAGCGGCTGCTTTCGGGGGATTAACTTCTATCTACGACATGCCCCTCAGAGTCTATGTTGATAATAAAAATATTCTCGAGGAGAAGGTCAAGGCTGCTCAGAAAGACTCTTATATAAATTATGGAGTACACGCTGGGTTCATGAATGAGAAAAACTATGATAAAATACCGGAACTAGCTGAGAAGGGTGTTAAGGGCTACAAAGTATTTACTTGTAGGCCGTTTAAAGCTAGCGAGGAGGGATTGGTTAAAGTATTCGAGATGGTTAGGGATGTTAACGGCGTAGTCCTCGCCCACAGCGAGGATGATGGATTGATTAGTTATGGTGAAGACGAGTACAGGGAGTTCAACGATATAGTCTCCTACCACAAGTCCCGGTCGCCGGAGGCTGAGGCGGCTGCTGTATTAAAGCTGGGATACTATGCGAAGGAGATCCAGACCCCACTACACATTTGTCATCTCAGCAGTGCTGAAGGAGTTGAAGCAGTAAAGTATTTGAGGAGTAGAGGGATCGGCGTAACAGTTGAGACTTGCCCCCACTTCCTATACTTTACTCGGGAAGATGCTAAGAAGTATGGGACCTATTTGAAGCTTGCTCCAACTCTTAAAACTAGCTATGATAGGGATATGTTGTGGAAAGCCCTCGCGGATGGTACTATTGATGCATATACGAGTGATAACGCCCCGGCTCCTAGGAGTCTTAAGGAGAAGGATGTGTGGGAGGCTTGGGGAGGTATTCCAAACCTTGAAATAATGGGTCCCTTCTTATACACTTACGGTGTGAGGGAGGGTAGGATCAGCTTCCAGAGATTCATAGAAGTATTCTCTGCTAATCCGGCTAGGATAATGGGGATATACCCCTTTAAGGGGGCGTTAATGGTGGGTGCGGATGCGGACCTCGTAGTTATTGATACGCGTAAATCCCGCAAGATAACCCCGTACACTCATCACCACAAGGTTGATTGGACTCCATGGGATGGTATGGAGCTCTATGGTTCACCGATGCATTTATTCGTAAACGGCTACCAAGTGATCAGGGATGGAGAAGTAGTGGGTGAGCCCGGTCATGGAGTCTATCTTAAAAAGAGGCCTGTGAAGAAAGTGGTCTTTTAAATTATTCTCGTGGAGGCCTAGCCTCGAAGACTATATCAACACCCCTATACTTTTCTCCTATCTCTTTCTTTACCTTCTCGATTAGCCTGCTTAATTCGCCGAGGCTGAGATCCGGGTTTGCTTCGATAATTATATCGCCGTGGATTTTCCCTGGTGAAGCGATCCTAAACCTATACTTCACAATTTTCAAACCATGCTTTTCCACGATACCAATAATGTCTTCCACTACGCTCTTACTCGGAGCTCTATCAGCAATGTAGACTAGTAGTTCGCGGAATGATTCTGCTAGTTCGTAGAAGATGTAGAGGGTTAATCCTATTGCTCCAACATAGTCTATAATATAGGATATAAAAACACCCCCAGTACACGCGAGGATAACGACAATGCTCTCAATGAGTTCGCTAATAGTGAAAGCTCCATAAGTTTTAAGGAAACCACCGATTCTAAGAGATAAGAATACTGCTACAGCATAAATTACGAACCCCAGTGCAGCCATGTAGACGGAGCCTTCTCCTACAGTATACTCCCTCGAGATAATCAGCATTGCGGCTGATAAGCCTGCTACGAAGCTGTAGGATAGCATTGTTGTTAGTACGCCGGCGTATCCTAGTCTTTCATGTCCATAATGGTGATCCTTGTCTGGGGGCTGGATGCTGAGCCTGTAATAGTATAGTATTGCTGTTAAACTAATGATGTTTGCAAAACTAGTAAAAGCATCGACGAGCAGGGAGCGGGAACCATATAGTATCCCGCCCAGTATCTTAACAAGCCCTCCCAGCAGGGCTAGTATGATGACAAGTATCATCAATACGTACATCTTCAAAAGCTACACCACTACGGATTAGAGTAGCGTAGGCGTTAATAAGCCGTAGTGCTGTACTGGTTTAAGAATCCTCCAATTACGCCCTGCCGAAGAAGTCTGTGATACTCTTCTGCTTCCTCCTAGATTCCTCAACCATTTTATCAAGAGACTCCAGTCTCTCGAGGACTTCTCGGGGAGGCTCAACACGGCCTCTAAGGATTAGCTCTGCGAAGAAAGTGTCTCTAACCGGTTCATACACGTATTTATAGAATAGCGATGGATTCTCGAGTACTCTTTTCGGAAACCTTGACACATATTCTATTGCTGCTTCCCAAGCTTTCCCAGGATCTGTTATTAGTTTAATCTTCCTCAGAACCTGGTGGTCGAAGTCTATTGGTAACTGTTCTTGTTCACCTATAGAATAGTATCCCCTCGGCCCAGTCTTTATGCATTCGCCTAGAACATCAATATAGTCCTCCGGACATTTTGAAGACTTTAATCCTCGCAGAGCTTGCCTCCTAAGTATTTCCTCAACCCTGCTGAGCCTAGCTACAGGGTTTCTAGCTGGGCCGTAGTATTTTGCCCATGCGTAGAATATTGCTCGGTTCAGCCCGAAGCTCTTAGCCTTCCCCAGATCACCCTTTAAAACATAGTAACGAGCAGCCTGCAGCAAAGCCATTACTTGAAATCTTCCAACTCCAATAGCTTTAAGCTTCTTCTTAATACTCTCCATTTAGACCACCGGGTTCAATAAATCAACAATGGAAGATGGGTGGTACTATATATGTTTTTCTATGTACAATCCATATATACATGTAGTTAAACGGATTTGTGGGAAGTATAACTTTTAACCTTAGCCCTCCAAATAATATGGATAGATAAGTGTATTATGGATGGGACTATGAGTAAAGCCGCATTATGGGGTACCGTGATCATCCTCCTAATAATAGTTGGCGTCGGAGCATTCTACGCTGGAATGATGATGTCCGGTGGACAAGGCGGTGGAGCTGCTGGTGGAGCAGGAGGCCAGGGAACTGCTCAGAACATGACATGGACTCCTCCAGCAAAGATCAAGGCTGCATGGATCTATGTCGGCCCAATCGGAGACTTCGGATGGAGCTATATGCACGACCAGGGCAGGAAGATCGTTGCAGAACTATACAAGGACTGGCTGGAGACAACCTATGTAGAGAGCGTATCAGAGGACAAGTTACCGCAAACTATTGACAACCTGGTAAGCAAGGGATACAATGTAATATTCACGACGAGCTTCGAGTTCATGGATAAGACTATTGAGAAGGGTGCTGAGTATCCGAACATAATATTCTTCCACTGCTCCGGCTATAAGAGGAGGCCTAATGTAGGAACATACTTCGCAGACCTATACCAGGTATACTATCTAAACGGACTAATAGCGGGTGCACTAACTAAGACTGGACACATTGGATACGTTGCAGCCTACACTATACCCGAAGTTGTAAGGCACATTAATGCCTTCTCAATTGGAGCTAAAGAAGTAGGTGAACAGCTCGGTAAGAACATTAAGGTATACGTGTTAGAGCTAGGTGCATGGTTTAACCCAGACAAGGCTAGGGCTAGTGCAGAAACACTATGGAGCCAGTATGATGTAGACGTACTAGCTTACACCGAGGACTCAACAGCAATACTACAACTAGCAGAAGAGAAGACCGAGGCATACATGAATGGTACAGCAGACCACCCATTATACGTGTTCAGCCACTACAGTCCTGGATGGATCTATGGTAAACACGCAGTCGTTAGCGGACAGATAGTACACTGGGAGGTTATCTATGAGGATATACTAGCAAAGATCAAGGCAGGAATCTACACGCCATACAACCTAAAGAACGTCGACTACTGGTACCTACTGGACAGCGGTGCAGTCGATCTAGGAGCATGGATATTCAACAATGGAACAGTTATGAGGATAAACCCGGAGATAGCTCCAATACTCAAGAACATAACTGTAACAGACAAGCTAACCGGTAAGAAGATGAGCGTTTACGACTTAGTAATGGAGAGATATGAGATGATGAAGAGCGCTAAGATGAGTACACCATTAGAGCTACCAGCAGGGATGCATAACCTAATAGCACAGAAGCCATCAATAAAAGTTGACGGTAGAACAATACAGATTGCATCAGGATTCGATCCATTCACCGGTCCACTAAGCGGATACATGAAGGATAATCCAAGCCAGAAAGTAACAGTACCAGCTGGTAAGAGGCTAAACCACGACGACCTATGGAGTATGCAGTGGTTCGTTGACTGGGTAACCTATCTAGGTAGAGGAGGTTAATGAAACACCTTAAATAGCACGCCTCCCAGAATAATTTCAATATAACCTAGGGAAAAACAGCAATGGTGCAGTGACGATGGCAGCTGAGGCAAAAACAGATCAAAAGGTTTTTTCTCCTCCCCTTCAACCAATCATCTCCTTAAGAGGAATAACAAAGCGATTCCCAGGAGTTATAGCATTAGATCATATAGACATGGACATCTATCCTGGAACGATACATGCATTGCTCGGGGAGAATGGTGCTGGGAAATCAACGCTGGTAAAGATACTGTACGGGATATATACGCCTGATGAAGGAGGAATACTGATCAATGACAAACCCGTTACGATTACAAGCCCTATGGATGCAATGATGCATGGAATAGTAATGGTATCCCAATCACCTCAAGTAATAGATAGGCTTACAATTGCTGAAAACCTAATACTAAGCCTTAAAAAATACGGCTACTTCGCAACCCTAGGCAGGATTTCGAAAGAGATAAGAGCTGTAGCAAAAGAATTCAACGTTAAACTAGACCCTAACACTGAAGTCTGGAAGCTAAGCTATACACAGAAACAGATAGTAGAATTTATCCGTGCAATGCTCCTAGGCGCGAAGGTTATACTGATCGATGAGGCATTAACTTATCTACCAATCGAGGAGAAGAAGAGGTTCTACGAATTCATCAAGAACTTCAAGGAGAAGGGTGGAACAGTTATACTGATAACACACAAGATCTATGAAGCGCTTGAAGCAGCAGACATGATCACGGTGCTTAGGAGAGGTAAAAACGTAGGTACATTGACAAGGCAGGAAGCGGATATCGATAAGGTTAGGAGGCTAATGTTCGGAGAGAGGAGTAAAGAAATCACATATGAGAGACTACCACCCGGTAACCCGTCGGGCGAACTATTAGAGATCAAAGACTTATGGGTTAGGGGGGACTTCGGCGAATACGCTGTACAGGGAGTTAGCTTAAAAGTTAGGAGGGGCGAGGTTTTCGCGATCGCTGGAGTAGCCGGTAATGGACAGAAGGAATTGATACAAGCAGTTGTAAGGATTAGGCCTTATGATAGGGGTAAAATAGTACTGGAAGGAGTAGACTTAAAGGATAAGTCAACGTACTATCTCAGAGTTAACGGTGTAGGGTATATACCTGATTTACCGGCGAGATATGGGGTAAGCATCGAGAACACTATTATTGAAAACATCGCTGTACTACCAACGTATGCTAGGGGATTAATAAACTGGGAGAAGATTAGGAGCCTAGCGTTAAAACTGATCAAGGAGTTTGAGATCAAGACTCCATCACCTGATACACCGGTAAAATTCCTCAGCGGCGGGAACATTATGAAAGTACTAGTAGCACGCGAGTTGAACACTGCTACAAAACTACTAGTAGCCTACAACCCCACGAGAGCATTAGACGAGGCTACAGCGATCAAGGTTAGAAAGATCATTAAGGAAAAGGTTAGGAGTCAGGGGGTCGGAGCACTAATAGCTAGCGAAGACCTAGACGAGATCTTCCAAATAGCTGATAGAATAGCAGTCATGAATTCTGGAAGGATAGTTGGAGTTTTCGAAGCAGAGAAGGCAAAGAGGGAGGAAGTAGAAAAGCTCATGGTGATGTAAGCCATGGAGTTCCCAATATCAATGCTTATAGTTCGGAGGGTTAAACCTCTACCATACTGGGTTGTACCAGTACTAGCACTTGCGATCGGGATACTAGTAGCAATAATCATACTATACGGTATTAGCGGAGGGCAAATCTCACCCTGGGACGTTCTAGTATCAATAGGCCAGGGATTCCTGCAACCACACTTGTTAGCGATGACGTTTATACTATTATCAATAGTCGGCGTCGGGCTACTGGTAAGCTTTAAGGGAGCTATATGGAATATCGGTGGTGAAGGACAGATCTACATGGGTGCTATGATTACAGTATGGGTAGTACTGTTCTCGCCTATAGCTATGATGCCCGGGCTTCTTGGAGCCTTCACTATGAAGATAACATATTTGATACTAGCGGTAATACTTGGAGGCTTCTGGGCATTCTTATCGGCACTGCCTAGAGCTTTCCTAAACCTAGACGAAGTACCGATCACCCTAATGATGAACTATATCGCTTACTACATAGTAGACATCCTAGTTAGGGGTCCGTGGCACGAGAGGAAATACGGGTATTTAAGGACTCCGACAATACCGGAGAATTCGTGGTTCCGGACGATGGTTATAAGGTCTAATGGGCATATCTTCGCTACTACTTTATCAATAGAACTATTAATCATATTAATTGTCGTATTCATCGTTGCCTGGTTCCTATTGAAATACACTACTATTGGCTTGTACATTAAAGTACTGGGTAATAACCCTAACCTGTTGAGGAGTAGTGGTATTAATGTTAAGCTGATAATACTATTAGCGTTAACGATTAGCGGCGCTATTATTGGAATAGTTGGCGCTGGATATGTTGCAGGGATTACGCATAACCTAAGCTACCCGGTAGAGGAGAAATCGGCTCAGTACGGTTATACCGGTATCCTGGTAGCATGGTTATCGATGCTCGAGTTAATAGCTGTTCCAGTAGCCGCATATATTATTGCGGCACTGTATAATGCGGGTATTAACATGCAAATACTTGGTGCTGGTGGGGCAGCGGTTGTAAACGTCTTCATAGGCAGTATTTTGATCACATATACCGCGTTGATAATGATCTCCGAGTACAAGGTTAGATTCATAATTAAGAGGAGGAGGGGCTGATAAGCTATGGATCCCGTAACATTCATAATAGGATTAACACCACTATTCCTAGCATACTATCTAGCAGCACTGGGACACGGTATTGTTGAGAAGAGCGGTGTATTAGACCTAGCAATAGATGGAGCCTTCGTATTAAGTGTTGGAGTAGCTTACGCGGAAGCCGTGTATACTAAGAACAATATATGGCTGTCATTCCTGGTAGCAGGTATAGCATCGATGATATTCGGAGGAGTACTAGCATGGCTAGTGACAAAACTACCGGTCAGCCATGGAGCGGCAGGCTTATCATTAATGTTCCTAGGATATGGTCTAGCACCACTAATAGGAGTACCAGCAAGACAGTTACAGGGCAGAACCGGTCTGCAGATAGGTGTAGTAGCTATAAATGGTGTTCTAGCATCAACATATTTAGGAATAATATTCGTCCTTGGAATACTGGAATGGCTAATAATGAATAAGACAAAGATAGGAGCAGCGATTAGAGCAGCGGGAGAAGACCCGGCGGCAGCTGAAAGCCTAGGAGTAAACGTGTTATGGGTTAGACTGATCAGTGGATTAGTAGGGTTCTTCCTAATAGGCCTTGGCGGAGCAGCCTTCGTACTAATCTATAGCCCTACATGGAGCCAGGGATTCGGCGTAGGACACGGATGGATCGCATTCGCAATAAGCCTAAGCGCTGGAAGAAACGCTCTGCTCACCTGGGTATCGGCATCAATATTTGCAGGACTAATAACATACATGCCCGCAATACAAGCCGCATATAACATGCCTCCCGATGTAGCAAAAATGTTGCCCTTCGTATTCGCAATACTAGCCATGGTAATATTCATGCTAACACCGCTGAAGAGAAAACTGGCAC
>WAON01000203.1 GCA_015521265.1 Desulfurococcales archaeon | reverse complement strand
CCCTAATAATAGACTGGTATTTATCCCTCAACTCGTTAAGCCTATTAACTAGTTCCGAAATCTCCTTGGATATCTCGTCAAGCCTCTCCTGCCTAGAATTGATCTCTTTGGATAATTCATCAACTTTACTGCTCAGCTCACTTATCCTATCCCTAAGCATGTTTCTCTTCTCATCAATACTAGAGATCTCTTCGCTGATCTTCTTTATCTTCGATGTTAAATCATTTATTTGAAGCCTCAAACTAGTTAATTCTGCCCTCAACTCGAGGTACTGCTTCTTTTCCTCCCTAGCCTTCAATGCTTTCTCCAAAAGCTCTTCCAGCTCCTGGATCCTCTTAATAATCCTCTCCTCTTCCTCCACAGTCAAAACCCTTGTTTGCTGAATCCATTCGAGCCTCTCAATCTCCCTTCTAATAGCAGATATTGGTATACGGACCTCCTTATCCATTGACTGCAGTAAATTCTTCTTTTCCCGTGCTAGGTTCATTAATGCTTTTAACTGGTTTATTTTCTCCCTCCTCTCACTACGTAGCGATCGTACTTCTTCAACAAGGCCCCTCCGCTTGCTATTAATATCCTTCAACTGAAATCTTAACTCTTTTAACTGCTCAATCAACTCTCTCCGCTGCTTCCTAAGGCTTCTAAGATCAGATATTAGGATGGCTTTTTCTCTCTTCAATTCCTTAATTTGATTCCTAGTCATAGTTATCTGGTTCGACAGTTCATCAAGTATCTCCTGTGTTTTCTCCATTTCTGCTCCTGCCGCAACCATGTGATCTGCCTCTATGCTTTCTAGTTTAAAGAGGGGTTACTCGACTGAATCCTCCCCTATACTGCCTTCCTTCTTTAACTATTGATTATGGGTTCAATTGCTGTAAAAATACTTTACTTACTTTTTGATTGTCTTAAAATGATCCTTGCATCTACTACTAGGGCTTTATCGGGATAGGCTATAACGGGGTTTAGATCGATAGAGTCTATTTCGGGGTTTTCCTCTAATAATTTCGCTACAGCTATTATCGTCTTCGCTAGTGCTTCTTTATCTACGGGGGGCTGCCCACGGTATCCCTCTAGTAGTTTAGCTGATTTAATCTCATTCATCATTTCAAGTGCGTCGTTAAGAGTAATTGGGGCTACTCTGAAAGATACGTCTCTGAGCACTTCGACAAATATTCCTCCTAACCCGAACATTACTACTGGGCCGAAGATATTGTCTCTTAAGCCTCCGATAATGACTTCTAATCCTTTAGGAGCCATCTTTTGTACTAGGATACCCGTTATCCTTGCATTAGGAGCTCTCTTTGAAACATTCCCCAATATCTTCTTAGCTGCTTCAACAGCTTCCTCCTTAGTTTTCACTCCAACAATGACTCCGCCTACATCGCTTTTATGACTAATATCAGGTGATACAATCTTCAACACTACTGGGAACCCTATCTTCTCCGCGATCTCTCCGGCTTCTTCCGGGGTATAAGCTATATCCGCTTCAGCGATCTCTGCTCCATAATGCTTAACTACATATAATGCTTCATGCTCTAAGAGCTTCCTCCTACCTTCTCTTAATGCTTTCTCGATTATTTCCCTTGGATTCACCCTTCACTACCCCTATACTTTTCCTTGAACATCGAGTATTCGTAGAGTGCCCGGAGAGCTACCGCCGCCCTCTCCGGGGATTCGAATACGGGTATTCCATTATCTTCAAGATACTCTTTAAACTTCTCTGCTTCCTCACTACCAATCATTATTACAAGGATCGGCTTCCCATACTTCTTAGCATGTATGAGGTAGTCGAACAGCTTACCCTTCAGGCCAGGTATCTGTGGGAGGGCGACTACGATTACGGCATCTACATCATTCCTAGGCAGCAGGGTTTCTAATACCTTTATGTATCGATCATCATCAGCGTCGCCGGTTAGGTCTATAGGGTTTTCGACAATACAGTGGGGCGGTAGCATTTCTCTAAGTTTATCCCTAAGATCACCCGGCGTCCTAGGCACGTTAAAGCCCTGCATCGTTAAAGCATCGGTAGACATGACGCCAACACCTCCTGCATCGGTTACAATATATACTCGATCACCCTTCATCAAGGGCTGGGTTAGAAGAGTCTTAGCGAGATCCATTATTTCATCGAAGCTTAATGCTTCAATCAATCCCGCTTGCTTAATAGCGGCTTTATATAACTGGTAATTACCAGCTAAAGCCGCTGTATGGCTTGCAGCAGCTAAACCACCTCTACTAGTCTTTCCAGCTTTATAGATGATAATAGGCTTCTCCATGGATACTTTTCGGGCAATATCTATGAAGAGCCTACCCCGCCCCGGCTTCAGTCCTTCCAGGTACATGATTATAAGGCCTGTTTTATCGTCTTTTCCAAGGTATTCGAGGAGGTCTATATCGTCAACATCGATCTTATTACCATAGCTTATCGAGCGCGATAAACCGATCTTGTGGTGAGCCATCCAGTCTAGTAATGCTGATGCAAACGCACCGCTCTGACTAATAAAGCTGATCGGGCCTCGGGGAGGCCTCTTCATCTTCTCATCCGGTAGGAAGAAAGTATCAACACCAGACCAGTTATCGAATATCCCTAAACAATTGGGTCCTAGAATCCTTATCCCGTTCTCAAAGGCTATCTTCTTGATCTCCTCCTCAAGCCTTGCACCTTCCTCTGTTCCAGTCTCCCTAAATCCTCCGCTAATGATTATTACAGCCCTTATCCCCTTCTCGGCTATATCCTTCATAACGCCTGGAACTCTTGGGGCAGGGATCGCTATTACGGCTAGATCTACTTCACCAGGTATCTCCTTAACGTTCTTATAACATTTGAGGCCCAGTATTTCATCATACTTAGGATTTACCGGGTAGATCCTCCCCTTGAACCTCTTCATGAAGTTCTCGAGTATAACTCTCCCAACCTTTCCCGGTTTTGGTGTTGCACCAATTATTGCTACGCTTCTCGGCTCGAAGAATTTATTCAGCAATTCAATACATCCCCGCACTAGGATCTGGTAACCAGTATTTCAATTCACGTATATGCAATATTAATGTATTAAAAATTATAGGCGTGGACTGGGCTCTTCCGTATAGTAGTCTTCACCGCCTGCGACTACTCTCTGAATAGCTGCGTAGAGATCGTTGAAGCCGGACAAGTTCTTCGATGATACCGGTACTATCTCGTACATTTGTAGTTTCTCAACAATGGTGTATATATCATCTATCCCCCAGAGCATTGGTGTGTTCATTGTTTCCTTGGCTAGTTCGTCTGCTAATGTGTAGGGATCTTCTTTATAATTTATTAGTTTGTCTATGAAGCCTTCTGGTAGTAGGTCTATCTTATTATAGACTAGTATCTGCGGTAGTTTTAAACGGAAATACGTGCTTGACGCTAAGAGGAGGGCTGATAGGTAATTACTAGGCTTTACTAAGTAGATCGAGTCTATTAAGAAGAGTGTAACTGATCTTGTATCACCTATTAAGACATCCAGCATCGCAGGACCGGATTCTCTAAAAGCGAAGATCTCCATTTGGCCGGGCGTGTCTACTATTACATAGTTTGCCTTAAGGCTCCAGATCTCATCCCTCAACTCGTCAACTCTATAGCTCAATATATCAACAGCTCTTACAAGAGCCCCATTGGGACCGAGGCCGTAGCGACGCATTAAATCCCTAGCATTAACTATCTCCCTAGCATCAATATCCGGCTTATAGGGTAGAGACTCTACTGCAGGGTCTAAGTTTACCGTTACAGCATCCAGCTGGTTATTTACTAGATAATAGTATAACGCGCTCGTTAGTGTGGATTTTCCGCTACCAGCAGTACCTACAACTATGATAAAATACATCGTCTAATCCAGCACCTCCCTAGGAATCGGTATTGAACTATATGAGTATGAAGGGCCTCCTACTACCCCAGAATTTACCCCGGAAGTTTAGCTTATAACCGCAGTAGGGACACTTAAAGTCATCCTTCAATAACCACCTCGTTATAAAGAACCCACTTCTCTCAACTACTAATCGTCCACAATTCGGGCAATACGTATTCTCGAGTGGATGCCCCCATACATTTCCGATATATACGTGTTTTAAGCCCTCGCTCCGCGCGATCTCTGCGAGTTCTTCTAGTTTAGAAACGGGTGTTGGCGGGAGGTCTTGCATTAAGTAGTCTGGATGGAATCTTAATAAGTGGAAAGGGGTTTCATCGCCGAGGTTCTCAACGATCCACCTCGCTAGTCTCCGAATATCTTCTTTTTTATCACCGTACTTCGGTACTACTAAATTCGTAATCTCGATCCACCAACCCGCATCCTTCATAGCTAGGATCGATTCATAGATCGGCTCTGGGTCGGGTACAGCCATAAACCTTCGGTAAAACTCTCTATTACCACCACCTTTAAAGTCCACGGTTGCAGCATCCATGTATGGGCCGAGCTCCTTGATCGCCTCAGGCGTCATGTAGCCGTTTGTAACCATTGTGTTAAACAATCCCTTCTGCTTGGCTAGCTTAGCAGTATCATACATAAACTCGTAGAAAATTGTTGGTTCATTATACGTATAACTTATTCCTTGACACCCATTCTTAATAGCTTGCTCTACAACTTCCTCCGGTGTATATGGTTCGCCGAAAACACGATCTCGGCGGGACTGGCTTAATACCCAGTTTTGACAGAATTTACAGTAAAAGTTACATCCTGCAGTTGATATTGAGAATACGCATGACCCGGGATTGAAATGCATTAATGGTTTTTTCTCGATGGGATCAGGGTTTGCAGCTGTTAATAATCCGTAGACGAGCGTGTATAGTTTACCATTGTGATTATATCTTACACCACAGACCCCATACGCTCCGGGGACAATGATACATCTACGATGACAAAGATTACAAACAACCCTACCATCACCCAGAGGCTCCCAGAAACGGGCTTCTTTAACGCCGGGTTTATTTAGACTAAATAACTGCTTAGTAGTCAAACCGCTTACCACCACTTAACCACGGGTTTATTGAATAATATTTTAGTATATGCTAATATCCTAATGATAGAATGAGGGCTAAACAACTAATATATTTGATTGAGGTGTCCTGCTTGGATATCGCAGTAATTCCCAATAGAAATGCGAGATGGATTACTGAAACATTTCTATCGAAAAAGGATTTTAAGATGGTAGAGGTTCAGTACAAGGTTTTTCCAGACGGCGAACACTATATTAGAATAAGTGATCCCGAAAAAGTTAATGATAAAATAACTCTTATATTATCATCAATGTATCCAAGGCAGAATGATTCATTCTTAGAAACATTAATGCTTGCAGACGCTGCTAGAAGAGCTGGTGCTCGAAGGGTTATCGGTGCTGTAACGTATATGGCTTATGCTAGGCAGGATAAATTATTCCTACCCGGCGAGCCCGTAACGGGTGGTTTGGTTGTAGAAGCACTTGAACACTACTTTGATCATGTATTCGTAATCGATATACACAGTATGAAACTCATCGGGAACAGGGCTAAGTTTACTAATCTATTATTCTTCGATTTATTAATTGATAAGATCATTAAGGATCTAGGAGCTAATAATCCATTAATATTATCGCCAGATAAAGGAGCTCTACACAGGGCAAGATTTGCTGCTGAGAAATATGGTTTAGATTATGACTACCTAGTTAAACATAGGGATCGCGTTACCGGTGAAGTTTCAATAGCGCCTAAAGAATTATCGGTTAAGAATAGGGATGTAATAATTGTCGACGATATAGCGAGCACTGGGGGAACACTAGTATTAGCTGCTAGAAAAGTATTAGAAGCAGGTGCTTCTCGAGTGTTTGTATGTGTTAGCCACGCATTGCTGGTAGGAAACGCTCTTGAGAAAATTAAGAATTCTGGAATCGAAGGTTTCTACACATTACCTACGCTCGGCGTGAGACACAATGATCCGTTAATAGTATATGTTGATTACACCGATAAATTATTGGAAATTATTAAGGAATGGGTAAAGGTTAAGGGTTGAAGGAAGAATACTATTTCATCTTATCCGGTAATTCCGAGCATCTGGCTTCTGCCGAGTTAAAGGCTTTACTCGAGGTTATCGGTAAGGGAAGGATTAGAAAATGCTATACAATGATCTGTATTGTTGAAAATATTCATGATGGTGACGCTTTAAAGATTATTGATAGGGCAGGTTTTATCCGGGAAGCGGGGCGGCTACTAGGTTTTAATAATTTGTATGATGAGCCTCTAAGCATCGATCTATCCTTTTATAAACATGTTAGGCATGAAAGATTAAAATCCATTAATCCTTCAATAGAAGTATACGCCCATGTTAAGAGATTTATTTCGAAAAGTAAAGCCAATAATATGAGAAGCGATAAGGTACTTAGACTTCTCTATAGTGAAGGAATAGTTTTCTATGGTGAGTTATTAGCTGTTAGGGATACGAGAAGCTTTTATCGTAGGCGTCCTTCTGTTAGACCTTTCTTTAGAAGTATTGCATTACCCGTATCTTTATCTAGAGCTATGGTAAACCTTGCTAGGACGAGGCCGGGTGATATAGTTCTCGATCCATTTGCTGGTACGGGTAGTATATTGTTGGAAGCCGGATTACTAGGTATGAAGCCTGTTGGTGTTGAGATCGATTGGGTTCTTATTCATGGGGCGAAGAAAAACCTTGAATACTACAATGTAGAAGCTGTCCTCATTCATGGAGACTCTACGGTTGCAATGTTTAATAGGGTTGATGCTATAGTTACCGATCCACCCTATGGCAGGGCTGCCAGTACTAAAGGAGTGGATCCATTGAAGATATATAGGTTATTCATACGTAGAAGTAGTGAGTTACTGGGCAGAAATAAGTACCTTGTATTCTTATCACCGCACTATTATACTACGATAATCGATGAGGAACTATGCAGGAATGGATTCATTATACGGGATAGAATTTATATGTTTGTTCATGGTGGACTTACGAGAGTATTATACGTGGTGTATAAGCCTTGACCCTCACAATATATTTCCTAGGCACTGGAGCAGCTATACCAATTAATCGAGGCCTACCATGTATAGCGTTAAGAGTTGATTCTGATATTTACCTATTTGATGTTGGCGAGGGATGTCAACATAGAATGTTCCGCTCCGGCTTAAGCCCTTTGAAAATCAATGCTATATTTATAACACACCTACACGGAGATCATTATCTTGGATTATTCGGCTTATTCCAGACTATGCATTTATCCGGGAAGAAGAAAGCGTTAACAATAACTGCCCCCCAACCATTATGGAGAATACTAGATTCTTTTATCGAGAATAAGCTTTACAAGCCGGGATACGAGCTAGTCGAGAACAGTGTTGTTAAAGGACTTGTTTATCAGGATTCTAAGTTGAAAATAGAGGCTTTCCCTGTTTGTCATGGTGTTGAAGCCTATGGTTACAGGGTTGAGACTGTTAAAAATAATGCCGTTATTGTCTATACAGGTGATACACGTCCTTGTAAATATGTGGTGGATTCTAGTAGTAATGCTGATTTATTGATTCATGAAGCAACTTTCACTAGTGATATGGAGAGGGAAGCCCATGAACAGGGTCATTCAACTAGTAAGGATGCAGGCTTGATCGCTTCTGAAGCTAATGTTGAAAAGCTTGTTTTAACCCATATTAGTGCTAGATATGATGATCCCTACCAGTTATTTATAGATGCATATAGGTTTTTTAAAAATGTCGTTGTAGCTGAGGATTATATGCTTCTACGTTATTAAGTGCTTATTTGAATGTTTTCTTTAATATCTGCTTACGCTTTGCTCGTTGTGAACGAGTATGTTTTTTCCCTACTCCTCCCCCTACTCTCGGAGTCAGCCAGTTGATGAATTCCTCCGGGTTATCGGTCTCGATCTCAACGATGATACCCCCCATTGGGGATTCCCGATCACTATCGATAAATGAAGCTTTTCCAACGTAAGCTGCTTGTTTATGAAGTATGAATCTAATCTTGTTTCCATGTGTTTTCTTTTCCAGGATAGCTCTAGCGGCTGATAAGACTTGTTCTATGCGTAGAATATTGTAGAGTTTCTCGATAGACTCCTTATTCGTTGCAAAACCCTCTATAGTATAATACCCCTCGCCTTCATCTATCACTTTTAATTCTCCAGTAAAAATATTCCCAACAGCTTTCAATACTTTATCTAAATCTTCTGTAGGCCTGACTCTAGTCTTGATCCTTATCTTTATCATTTCCACCACCCATAATGTTCTGTATTATCTTCTTGGCCTCCCTATACGCATAATCGATTGTCGATTCATTAACGATCATGTAATCGGCTAGGGCTATAACATTTCCAAGCCCGAAACCTAGCTCAACCATATCCCTTTTAACGAATTCCTCCCAACTACTTGGATCGCCGGGTCTACCTCTCTTCAATAATCGTTTAAACCTCGTTTTAGGGGATGCATGTATAGCTATTATAACTACACGACCCTTCTTTCTGAAGGCTTCTATCTCGTCAAGACTCCTTGTACCATCGATAACAACGGTTCCACTTTTCTCCTTAATTCTTTCAATGGTTTTTATTGCAACATATTTTTTCCCATGTTTCTCCCTAACTATTCTCGATGTCTCCCTCATGGTTTCGGGCGTTATCTTTCCGAAAATCCTTACTGTTTCCTCCCTGATCACATCCCCCATATTATAAACTGGAAGGCCTAGATCTTTAGCGGCTGATGAGATAATACTCTTACCGGCTCCCGGCATACCAGCGATTACAATAAGGTTAAGCATTCCTCTTTCTCCACCACTAGACTCATCACATCATTTATCCATGTTGTAGAGCATACCTTATAATAGATTTAACCCCATATATTCGGGAATTGATAAGCATTATTGGTGAGACAGCGTGTCGTCTAGAGAGCAGTTAAGGGTTTTTATCGCTGTAGACATCAATAACGAGGATGTACTAAACAAGCTTGAAAAAGCTAGGGATTTATTACTCGAGAGCAAGGCTGATCTAAAGCCGGTTTCTCGTGAAAACATGCATATAACGATAAGGTTTATTGGAACAATACCCTTTGATAAAGTAAATGAGATCTGTAGTCTTCTAGAGAATGTTAAGTTTAAATCCTTCAAGATAAGAGTTAAGGGTATCGGAGTATTTCCCAATATTTCCCACCCGCGTGTTATATGGGCTGGTGTATCTGAAGGTGTTGAAGAACTGTCAAAGATACATGATGAAGTAGAGAAGCTATTGAGGAAAACCGGTATCCCCCCGGTTAGGGAGAAGTTTATACCACATATAACGCTTGCCCGAGTTAAAAGTGGAGGAAACAGGCAATCTCTCCTAAAGATAATTACCAGTATTGCAGACATGGATTTTGGTGAAACCGTTGTAGATAGGATAGTCTTGAAAAAGAGTATACTTACACCGTATGGACCAATATAT
>WAON01000202.1 GCA_015521265.1 Desulfurococcales archaeon | reverse complement strand
CCTATAGGATACAATGTTTACCAGTGGAAAAACCAGCCCTATAAGCAAGCCAATTAATGCGTTAAGGTAGTCTATCTCATAAATAATACCAAGCGGTGGCGGAAAACCTGCAAACATATAGACGAGTATTTTATCCATTTTATAAACATAATAGAAGACTCCAAATGTTAGGAAAGCATTAAGAATAAACACTATTTCGGATAAAGTAAAAGCAAACCTCTGCGGTTTACGGGAGAGGGAAGAGAGAAGGGGGGTTATGAAAGCTGTTATAATAACTATCAATGGGGCCAGCGCTGCGAGGTACGACGCTGTATAACCATCGAGGAACATTATTGTACACCGCTGAAACGGCTACTAACATGATGAATGAACTGTGCCGATTCTTTATTAAGTTTTACTGTGCACATGAATTATTTGTGGGAAATAAATGGGAGTAAAATATTCATAATACTGTTCATGGATCATATACAGGAATCTTATCCAGGTCCAAGAGCCCGGATCTACGCTTCATCTCAATCCTATAAGCCACATATTTATCCTCCGGGCTAAACCTAGGAGGATGGGGGACGACTAAAGCACCACCACAATAAGGACACTTATCATGACGAAGAGTGTATCTTCCACAATTCACACATTTACGGAGTATCCACTTCACTGTTTTTCACGCTCAAACTTGTACTCGAGCTTGTTTTTGGAAGCATATTCCATAAATACATTCAATCCGTTCTGTAGTACCTTCTCAGCTGTTTTATAATCTGGTGCTGTTATTTCGACAACGTATCTGGGTGAGCCTAGTAGGTATATTTTGCCTTTAACGTTTTGATCATAACTATTAATCGCTTCCTCCATCTTAGTTAAAGCTTCCCTTATCTTCTCAACACCGTTTGAATCATAGCTACGGACAAAGAGGATCCCCCTAATTCTAACCATTTTAACTCTAACGTGGCGAAGAGCCTCCTTGTATAAAGGTTCAATCCACTCTTCAGGTATTCCAGCTACCCTAAGAGCCTCTGGACCCGATAGGACTGCTTCTTCGAGTCCAACCATAGGGTTACCGTAGTAGTCCTCGAGTTTCCATACAACTTCCCTATATGCTTCCTCGATAGATTTTCCGAATTTTTCAGCTACAAGCTCTATTATCTTTGCAGCTTTGATGTATCTCTTCCACCAGAGCATCTTGCGCCTCTTTTCGTTTTCCGGTACTTTCTTCAATGATACATCTACTGTTTTCCTCCGCCTATTAACACGTATAACTTTGACAACTATCTTCTGATTCTCCCTTATAACATCCCTAATACTACGAACCCACCTTGAAGCAACTTCGCTCCACGGCAAGTACGCTTCAAGATCATTATATTCATCGAGGGTAACATATGCTCCGTAATCAAATATTTTCCTAACAGTTGCAACAACATATTCTCCAACACTCGGTAACTCCCTTCTAGGTATAGGCATTAATACTACACCCCATCAAAACATTCTTACTGATGAAATTAAATATTATTTAGCAACCTTATAAACGGCGGCGAAATAGTCTATTTGAAGCTTAGACGTCCCGGTATCAACCATTCTTATAGGAATCGATGAAACACTTACTAGTTTAAAATACTTCGGAGCTTTAACCGTCATAGGTATCGGGGAGACTACGTCGTTTATAACAGTATAGTTTAACTCTTTAATCGCGTAAGTTAACAGTTTTGCGATCACAGAGTTTGATAATGTAGATTTCCAAGCTAGACCAGTCTGGAAAGAATATTGAGTTTTAGGAAAATCTATGTAGTCATTAGGGTTTTTACCGGCTGTTACTATATATAATGGAATCCTCTCCATATCCCCCATAGGACGATATAGTACTTGAGGCTGCTCACCAGGCCTAACAGGAGGAAGCACTACGGGATACCCTAAATGAGCGTTAGCACCACCAGTTATACCAGCTGTAACTTCAACGCTGAAAACACCCGTTACTAACACGTATACGTTTACATCCGTATTATTACCCGTTAATTGATTAATGAATCCCAGAGCTGTTTCCTCATCACTTGTAAATATCCACGAGATAATCCTCCATCCATGGGGGCTACCAACCATATCGGCGAGTGTATAAGTGTTTTTGTCTAAATAACCTACTATCCAGTAGCTTAGTCCCCAGTAAGCAATAACTATAACTTTACCGGATGTAGCATTCCTACTAATACTCTCCAGGGCTTGGATGAAGGGGCTATATGTTAACGTCCTATTAGCGGCTTCCTCGGGGAGATCAGCATAGTATATTGCAGGCGTTCTATTAGCGTAGGTTAGGCCGGGTGCTATGCTTGCAACTACTGAGCCAGTTATAATCCATAAAACCATAACTAAATAAACAATCCTTGACCAACCGGTAGAGTTTTTATACGTAAATACTAAGACTCTAATTAACCCGTATGATACAAGAATAGCGAGTCCTGAAGCTGTTAGAACCGATAATGTAGGGTCGACGTAGGAAACAATGATGCCTAGTACCACGGAGATCGTTATTATGAAGCCGAGGAATCTTTCACGAATATCCCTTATAATGTGACTTCTAAGAATTAATGCTATTGCAAATAATGAGAGAATAGATAATATGCCGTAATCTACGAAGGGGTTGTAAGTTTTGAAATAGTCTTCATAATATCCCATGGAAGCACTTAGCGGTGTTATTAATCCCATTATTCCAAGTGTTATACCGATTCCGGATAATACGCCTATAATCCTCCAGGCATTCCTCTCTATTCTACCAAGCTTCTTCATGGAATAGTACTCTGCATAACCGATCACTGTGTAGGATAACAATAACACGTATGATAATAAGTGGTAGGATACTATTGAATACATTCCCAATAATACGTTTACCGGAAGAGTGAATAGTAGGATAACGAGGGAAGTTATCAAGTCTAATCTATCAACACGCCCCATATAAATTAATCCGCCTAGATAAACAGCGTAAAGAAGTACTAGAAACCATGAACCAGGCCATGTAAGCCATAAGAAGCCAGTGATTAATGCACTAATAACGCCAAGTAAGAAGTTGTTTTTCTTAATACTGTAC
>WAON01000201.1 GCA_015521265.1 Desulfurococcales archaeon | reverse complement strand
TGTATTCCTAGTGTGTATAGCCAGTATGCTAGGGTTTCCTCCTCGACTTCCGATTCCGCCTCCAAGGGCTCTGGTGTAGTTAGGATAGCTGTAGCACCTCTCGGCAACTCTTCTCCCCAAATTCTCATCTGCCTGAGCATTTCCAAGAAACCCACAGGTTCTTGTACTAGTAGATAGCTACCAGGATTCTCTAACACGTCCTGCTTCAAACTAACGTAGTCTACTGGTGCTAGGGATGGTTTCTCTAACTCAGTGGCTACAGCCAACTCTATATCCATATTGAACATGCTAAGCCATTGCGGGAGAACGTCAATTAGTCTAGAAGATGATATGACGACTGTTCTGCCATTAAGTGTCGCCAGCTCAGAAATTGCTGTGAGTAATTCGAAGTCTAGAGGGTCAATTGAGATTATTGTCAGCCCGCTTTCCATGAGAACCTTGTTTAAAATGCTTCTGAATTCTTCGGGTCCTATAGGTGTCTCTATGCCTCCTATATTGGTGCCCTCTATCAGTGCAATGTCGATGCCCCCGAAGTTGAGAACTTTCTCTATATTTTGTATGGTATTAATTCTGGGACCTAGTGGTCCGTTAACTCGTAAGTCACCGCTGTAGAACACGGTTTTGTCGTGTCCATTGTAGACTAGCGCGTAGGAGGGGTAAGCGCTATGGCTTACTGGTATAGGGGTTACTCCAAGCTCGTCTTCTTGGTATGGTTTTAGCTCAATAACATCTATATGTAGCTTATGGGGCAGTTCTGCTAGCCACGTAGGGGTTGCTTTATACCATTCCTCAATAGCCTCCAGTATGCTTATTGACGGGACATAGACCCTGGTTCCGGGAGGGAGTGCTCCAAGTAATCCTAAATGGTCCAGATGAAAATGAGATATGTAGAGCGCATCAATGTTCTCAAACATGTTTAGTGATGGTATAGCACCAATGCTTCTCAGCTCATTTATGCCGAGAGGCTGTATTCTCCCGCGATAGTACCTCTTGAGTACCTGGAACCTAATACCATTGTCAAATACTATCTTTCTGTCTTTGTCCTTGATGACTATGCAGTTTCCACCAATTTCTCTATACCCGCCATAGACCTCAATGGTTATCGAACCCTCACTTATAGTCAGTTGCGGGTTCAAGGTTGACACCTACTCTGGCCTGAACCTATACCTCCTAACGTTGACCTCCCTCCACTTCATGTTGTTAACGGGGTCTCGGACCGCTAAGAGTCTGGGCTTCCCCGTTCCAATCCCATAGACTATGTAGAGCCAATACCTCTCGCCCTTCTCCCTGGCAACCTTAAACTCTGTCTCAGTAAGCTCTATTTCAAGGTCTAAGCCAGACTTCCCCTTAACCTCTATAAACCGTACCTCGCCAGTTCGAGGATTCCTACTTAGAATATCAAAATGCTCTTTCATACTAACATCCTCCGGTATTCTCCCTGCCCTTTTCTCATATTCCATGGCTAGCCTCATTGCGGCTTCTTCTACTTCCTTTACTCTAATTGGTGGAACAATCCCGCCAGTACTGGCTTCAGAAGAAGTTGTGAAAATAATTGCTCCAAGATACTCAGAGATATCGCTGTATACACTCAAGTCTCTAGGTTCCCAATCTTGATGACGTGTGCTAAATTCCAGCTTCTCAAGCTTCGATACATAGTCAAC
The DNA here is from genome assembly GCA_015521265.1 of Desulfurococcales archaeon. Lineage (GTDB taxonomy): Archaea > Thermoproteota > Thermoprotei_A > Sulfolobales > Desulfurococcaceae > WAON01. The sequence continues at coordinate 1,310 of WAON01000201.1, read as the reverse complement.
TAATTCTTTTGTCGCCGCTGGTGCAACTCTGTTCAGAACGCTCTTTGAGGCTCTCACCTTGAGGGCTTGTAGGAGTTTATCCGATATATAGTATTCCTGAGCACTAGATACAACTTGGCTTGGCGATAAAGCCTTAGCAATTACATCCAGTAGTTTCCTTCCTCTGAGCAGCTTGATAGAACTAGCCTTAACTCCGACTCCCACGGTTTCGGAGTAAACAGGTCTATTTTTAAAGAATATAATAACCTTGAATAAATGTAACTCCTTCAAACCCTCTAGTTGCGCCGAGGAGACTAGGTAGACAGGTTTGTCTAGGCTACCAGTATTTGAGAGAAGTGATATAGTACTAGTATAAAAATCATGTATATTATTTAGCTTGAATGTACCTGCAAACACTCTATCCCCCTCATTTTTGATACGTAGTCCCCTTAGCTTTGCTGTTACAATGAATAGTTCTTTGAATATCTTATCTATGCCATTTCCTCGGAAATCGCCTAAAACATCGCTGAGTAGTCTTTCAATTCTAAATGCAATATTTCTCCTAGTTAGCCCTACTCTTTCAAGGCTTCTCTTTAGAGACGCTAGGGCACTTATGATACTTTGAACGTAATGCTCTAGTCCACTGCGACCCTCACGTATATATGTTAATAGTGCTTTGTACTCACTGTATCTAGGTGTCCCTTTCGCCACATTAATAGGAATAGTTGTAGAGCCTTCCTCAGTCATCATGTCTATGACTACTTCCTCTCCAATAGCTACCCTGGATTCTTGGAGGGAACGACCCCAGGCTAGTAGCTTCTTATATAACACGTCTAGAACATCCTTGTCACTCCTAATGGCTAGGAACAGTGTATAGCTTGTTACTTCCTTCTCTTGACCAAGCCTCCACACTCTCCCGAGGCGTTGCTCTACTTTAATAGGGCTCCAGGTGGGCTCATAGTTTATAATGATGTTTGCTACCTGTAAGTTCAATCCTTCCGATGCAACATCCGTCGAGATAATGAGTTTTATTCGTCCAAGCCGGAGGTATTGTTTCAAGTCCTCAATACTGGGCCTTCTATGCCCTCTCCAGCCTGGAATAATTATTCCGTCGGACGTGATGAGCGCTGTTGCACTGATTATATTAGGCATGTCCTCCTTTAGCTTTTCGTAGATGTACCTAGCTGTATCCTTATACTCAGTAAACACGACAATCTTGTCTCCCTTATCGAGGTGCTCGTGTATAAGCTTGAAAACTCCTTTCAACCTGCTATCATTGCGCTCCGCTATGCTTCTTGCAAGATTGAAGAGCCGCTCTATTACCTCTAAGT
>WAON01000200.1 GCA_015521265.1 Desulfurococcales archaeon | reverse complement strand
ATGGAAAGCCCTACAAAAACTAAGACAACTCTGGGGGGACCCAGACATACCAATAGAACCAATACCAGAATACGAGAAAAGGCAATTAATGGTATGTACCTCTACTGGTGCATGTAAATGGTTCAAACTCTTCAACCCACGCCAACTCCTAACACTTACCAAACTAGTCAAACTCATACGAGAAGCAGGTAAGGAGATAGAGAAAGAGAAGCTAAGGGAAGGGTGGAGCAGGGAGGAAGCATTCAAATATGCAGAATCGGTAGTAATATACCTAACAGTAGCTTTATTAAAATATACTGATTATAATACCATAACAAATTTGTGGAACCCTGGTTCTAGGTCTAGAAATAAAGTTGCTCATTCTTTATCAATGAGAGGCATAGCAATGCAATGGAACTGGTGCGACATAGCTCCCTATAAGGAACTACCTTTAACTTATGCAGGTACCCTGAAGAATTCTGTACGTGGATTATCGTACCTTATTAAAAAGGTAACAAACAGCTCAAGCATAGTTAGAACCATAATTGATGATGCTACAATGCTAAATAAACTTAGGACTAAGAAGTTTAATACAGTTATTACAGACCCGCCTTACAGGGATGACGTACCATATGCTGAGCTCAGTGACTTCTACTATGTCTGGCTTAAGCGTGCTTTGAGTGATGTTGCTGACGTGGGTGGACTAACGGTTAGACAACCTCGTTTCCTTGCTGAGGCGTTCTTCGATAATGGAGCTGAAATTGAGATACAATGGAAATTTTTTGCGGATAAGGAGGTTAGCGAGGATGAAAGCCGCTTTAGGTTCTTTGGAAAGAATGTTGGTAGCCTAGAGCACTTCAAGGCGCTCTTGGCAAAATCCTTCCAGGCAATGGTCGATAGGCTTGTTGATAATGGTGTTCTTGTTACGTATTATGCTCATACTAGTCCTGATGCTTGGGAGGCTTTGCTTGATGCTGGTTGGAGGGGTGCTGGTCTTCGGATATCGGCTGCTCATGCTGTGGTTACTGAGTCTAAGCATCGGGTTACTGCTCGTGGTAAGGCTGGTCTTGATGTTAGTATTGTTGCTGTGTGGCGTAAGGGTGTGGCTGGCCAGATACTTGCTGGTGAGGTCTATTCCAAGGCTCTTGACGAGTGTGCGGAGTATGCAAGTACTCTTTTGAAGAAGGGGTTTGATGGCGTTAACCTGTTTGTGGGCGTCCTGGGCTGCGTGTTATCTGTGTTTACTAGGTATGAGAGGGTTGTTGGTGTTAAGAGTACTAAGGAGCTTGTGGAGGAGTACGTGTACCCCTCCACCGCTGAGGCCATAGCTCGCGCTCTTGGAGGCGGAGAGATTGCTGGGAGGCTTAGCGGCACATCTCTGTTCTATCTTCTGGGTAAGGTGCTTATTGCGAGGAGGCCCCGGCAGGCTAGGAGGGCTCTGGACAGGAGTACTATGGCTATCCTGGCTATTGGCACCCGTAATGAAGTAAGGAAGTTAAAGGACTTCGGACTGATGGAGCAGGAACGTGACAAGTTCCGTTTGCTTGAGCCTGCTTGGGGCCAGCGTGACTTGGCTCGTGCTGTGAGGTCTGCCCTGGAGATGAGAGGTGTTAATCCAAGAAATCCCGTAGTCCGGACTGCCATAGACATGATGCATCTTCTCGAGTACTTTGCCGTGACTCTGCCTAGGAGTGAGTTTACTAGGAGGGTTGAAGAGTTTCGTGGCAGGTATCCAGCGTTGTATGAGGAGGCTCTGGGTTTGGCCCGTCTTCTTGCAGAGGTTCTCCCGCCCAATGACCCGGAGCGTGAACTTGTGAACCGTGTTGTTAGTGTGCTTGCACCTGGCCAGGCTGGTCTTGACAAGTGGCTAGAGGGTGGTACGTGATGGGGTTCCTAAGCCACGTTAAGCTGTGGAGTGACGTGCTTGAATCCCGGCTTGACGAGAAGGCGGCTCCGAGCCTAGGAGGAGTACACTTGGGTAAAGAGGAGACGATATACACTGATTCTGTTGAGTTCTTTAGGAGAACCCTTGTCACCAGGTATATGGCTGAGGCTCTCGAGAATATTGCCGACGCTTTTCTGGATAGGGGCGGTAATAAGTTAGTCATGCTTCTATCGCTGATGGGTGGTGGTAAGACCCATACATTGCTCACTATCTATCATGCTTTCCGTAACCCAGCTGCGCTTTTGGAGGCTAAGACTGAAGATAGTGAGACAAGGGAGCGTATTCGTAGGCTAGCCGATGAATTGTCCAGGTTGAGCAGTATAAGAGTGGTTGTGCTTGATGGCTATTTTAGCGAGCTAACCCCGACTCCGGTTAACCCCCTGAGGGTTCCTGGCGGCTATAGGGTTCAGACTATCTGGGGGTCTCTGGCACACCAGCTGGGCCGCTTCGGAGAGGTGAGGGAGAACGACGAGAAGCTACTGGCACCTCCAGCCGACGTAATAGGTAGACTACTCGGGGACGAGCCCGTACTGATTCTAGTGGATGAGCTCGCTGATCACGTTGTTAGGCTTAAGACCTCGGGCGACCCTGGGCTTAGAAATTATGCTGACCAAATCTTGGCGTTCGTCGAATCTCTAGCTAAGACCGTCGAAATGTCTAGGCAGTCCACCCTCATAATCTCGATGCCCGTAGAGGAGAGGAGGGATGGGCTTAAGGTTGAAGAGCGTTATAAGCCTCAGATTAGCGTGGTTACGAGCTTATATAAGTCTGTGAGCCGTGTTGCGTCGAGGAGGATAGTCCCTGTAGCCCCTTCTGATATACCGAGCATACTTAAAGTGAGAATATTCGAGAACATAAACAAAAAGGCGGCTAAGGCGGTATCTTCCAGCCTCGCCAGGCTATATGGAGCCGAGGAGAACAGGGAGGTTTTCGGGGAAGATGCAGTTCGGAGAGCCCATTTGGCTGAGAAGACTTACCCCTTCCATCCATCCTATATCGAGACCCTTGTAGATATTCTGGACAAGCATGATGGCCTGGAGAAGACTAGGGATGCTATCAAGATTACTAGAAAAGTTATTAGGAAGCTCGTGGAGGCGAAGAGCCCTGCTGAACTCGTTATGCCCTTCCATATTGATGTTGAGGACAGGGAGATAAGGGGTACACTGCTCTCCAACGAGCTCTACAGGCAGTATGCAACTGTAGTGGAGGAGGACGTGATCAAAAGGACTAAGAGCTATGAGAGGCCAGAACTAGCTAAGACTATAGCTAAAACAATACTTGTTAAGACCTTCGTTTATGGAGGCTCGGTCAGACATCATCAACTATACCCTAACGAAAAGGAGGTCATGATATCATCCTTCGAGCCTAGCATGGCGAGGGCCCTGAATCTGCAACCCAAGGATTACCTTGACGCATTGGAGTGGGCTTCTGGTAACCTCGTCTATCTTCTAAGCGAGGGTGGACGCTATTGGTTCACTCTATTCGCCTCACCTATACGGAGGGTAGAGATGACAGCTAGAACTGTAGATGACCATGAAGCACTTAAGAAAGTTGAAGAGTATGCGTGGAAGCTCTTAACTAAGCCCTATGAGGATGTAGTATCAAGTTCAAGAAGACATGGCCAGAGGAGAGCAATGGCAAGCTCGCCCTTCAATGCTAGCTCTAGCTTGGTCCTAACCGAGTCAAAACCCATAGACCATGACTCAAGTGATTACATATTGGTGGCTATTCTTTCAACCATCCCGGAGAGCGAAGTAGAAAAAGTAATTTACGAAACACCAAGCGGTGGGTTTAGGAGATATGCCAATACAGTTTACCTGATATATCCACGTGATACTAGCAGTGTTTCGCAGATGCTGGGGTTCGCCAAGCACTTAATTGCGTGTGATATAGTGGGTGAGGAGCTAGACTCCATCTACGAGGATAGCGAGGTCCGTGAGGTTATGAGTAAGAAGCTTGAAAAATACTGTAAGGGAATGGAGGGAGTAGAGGGCAAGCTCGTCACAAATATACTTGCCGGCCTAAATCTCGTTGCATACCCAAGTTTCGATGAGAATAGTCATAGGAACACGTTCAAGCTTGCGGACACAACTATGGCTGATACTATAATCGAAACGGCTGCACGTGCTCTTAGAAGTACTAGGCCTCCGAAACTTTATGACGAGCTAGACTTTGAACTGCTTGAATACATGTTATCCCAAGTCAGCATAAATATATCTGAAGGAGAATCCGCAAGACTGGTTTCAGATATTGTTGACTACTTTTACTCTAATCCTAGACTGCCCATGGTTAGAGAGGAGGTCATTAAAGATTCTCTAATTGAAGGTGTAAAGAGCCTGAAAATTGGAGTGAAGAAATCGAGTAAGATATTCTTCAAGAAGATATATGAGTGCAGGTCCAAGCAAGAATGCAATCCCCCTTCAGTAGAGGAGGGAGAAGCACCGCCTAGATTAGAGCATGATGATTTGATACTACCATGGAGGACGGCTCTTCAGGAACAGCTTGAAGATTTGAAGGATGTAAGGGAGGAGAGAATTACTGGTGGAATAAGAAGGATATGGCATGCGTTCTATATTGATGGGAAATTGGTGCCTGTAGCTGAGGCTTTGAAGAGCTTAGACCTTGAAACACTACGCATTAACCCGCTGATTAAAATCGCGGAGTTCATGGAGGAGGGTGTAGACGTTAAGCTGGACAAGTATGAAATAACTGCTTCTCCAGGCGAGGAGGTGACAATAACAATATTCTTAGAGAGAGTCGGCAGGTTCAACGGGGATTTATCCATTAATGCCACGAGTGGTGAACTAAGCTCTACTTCACTTAGTATCGGCGACGAGAGGCCGTCAGTGACTATAAATTGGAGGATAAAAGCCCCGGAGGAACCAGGAATGTATAACTATGAAGTAAAAGTTGTAAGCGCCTCTGGAGAGATAATTAAATCGTCTTCTGTCACGATCAAGGTTAAACCAAGAGGCCGTGGAGCGGTTAAAGGTGTTCCACCAAAGGGTACAAAGCTATCGTCGATGGAGGTCGAGGTCTCCGCCTTTACTTTTAAACCACTTAATGTTATTGGCAAAAAATTTAGCTCGGAGTGTGAAGTAGAGGAGGCGGTACTTGAGCTAGAGGCTGAAATAGCTAATATGAAGCCCAAAATAGCATTGAGGCTCAACGGCGTTACAGTAGATGATGTGAAAAGCATCTTTCCATCCATCGCACACAGATACGGTATTTCCGTAAGACGCTTGTGGTATCGGATTACGCTGAGGCCACGGAGTGGAGATTATATTATAGCTCCTGAGTTCTCAGAAGATGAGGCAAGAGACATTGAAAACTATGTTACTTACCACGTCTTCGAAGAGGGTTGAAAGCAGTGAGTAAGAATGGAAAACGGCTAGTTCTGCGTTTCACCACTAGGAGGATTGGAAAGCAGAAGAAGCCGGTAGAGGTCGTCCATTTTTACAGCCTGGCAAGCGGTAAATTATTTCACGCCCGCTGCGAGCACGGGGTTATTTCGAGTTTCCTTGAAAGAATAAACGGAGCCGTGAGGCGAAGTAAAACAGGTAAAACCGTGTACCTAGATGGTGCTAGAGCTGAAGAGCTCTCGAGAAAACTGATTATTCTAGCTGGTTGTAGACAGTGTCTAAGAACATCTTCGAAAATATCAGAGGTTGCTGAAGTAGTAGCTGGTCTTGGCGAGTTCGAGTCAATTTTCTGGTATAGCAAAATCCTGGAAGAGTATGAAAGGAGGAGGTTCTGGGGGGTGTGCAGGGTTGCAAAGGCCTTCAGGGTTCTCTACGGAGTCGACTAGGGAGCAGGTACTACGCCTCCTCACCGGGATAATTAAGGGATATGAGCTTCACCCCTTCTTCTTTATTCTGAATACTAGAGCTGATCCTCCGATACTGCCTTTTGCCCACCAGACAGAGCTGGTCTTCAGACTAGCGTTCCGTAAGCCTGTGAGGATACTCGTGGGCGATGAAATAGGGCTAGGTAAGACTATCGAGGCAATACTTGCAGTTAAATTCCTTGAGAAAAGAGATGGAGTTAGAAGGATACTATTACTCGTTCCTAGGATTCTCGTCGAGCAATGGAGGTCAGAGCTTAAGAGGTTCGGGATACATGCAAAGGCCATAGAGAGGAGGAATATCTCTATTATCGCACAGCAAGGCTTTCCTGAGGGATGGTATATTGCTTCTATAGACCTTGTTAAGAGAGAGGAACATAAGCCTAAGATAATCAATGTAGACTGGGATGTGGTTATCATTGATGAGGCTCATAGAGTAGGAAAAACTAAGTCAGGCCAGAATAGAATCACGCAGAGATATGAGCTTGTAGAGGAGTTAGCGAAAGCCACTAATAGAAACATTATACTGCTATCGGCTACACCGCATAGAGGACATGCTACCGACTATATTTCCAGATTAAAGCTTGTTGACCCCTACCTTATAGGTGAGAAGGAACTGGATAACGATTCATTCTACAGGCTTACCCGTGACTCGATTGTAATACGTAGAACCAAGATGGATGTAAACGAGGTTTACGAGCACAGAGAGATATTCAAGAAAGCCAGATTCATCGCTAGGGTCATAGGTGCAACGCGTGAAGAGGCCGAGTTCAACGAACTCCTGTTCCGTTTCCTTAGAGATAAATTGCTGAAGTACTACGAGTTCATTGGAGAAGAACCCAAAGCCCTTCCCCTGCTACTTGCACTTATAGCTAAGAGGGCGTCATCGAGCCCTTATGCCGCTATGCGGACTTTAGAGAGAATGCTATATAAGAGGTCTCTGGTAGTTGAAGGAAAGGCATCCTCACTAGCTGATGCAACCAAGCTTGACGAAGAAGCTGAAAGCATAGTTGAGACCTATTTGGGTCTAGGCTTTGAGGATTATAGCGAAATAGAGGGCTCGGAGGAGGCAGTTGAACCAGATGAACCTATCGACAGGTTTGCAGAGAAATGTAGCACTCTTCTAGAAGAACAGGACTTAGAGGTAATAGAACAGCTCTTCGACTTTGCAAAAAGCATAGCAGATGGTAATGATAGCCGGCTAAAAGGAGTTCTCAGACTTATTCACGAACATCTCGATAGGGGAGACAAGATCGTTATATTTACAGAGTTTAAAGATACAGCTAGATACATTTACGAAAAAATAAAAGAAAACGTGCCCGGTGTAATCAATGCTACAGCGCTCATCACATCAGACGGAATAGTCATTCCAGGCTGGAGAGAGCACAGGAGACCTAGTATTGAAGATTTGAAACGATACCTACGCCTTGGACGGATAAAACTCATTGTCTCAACAGATATAGCGTCTGAAGGGCTTAACTTACAGGTAGCAAACATCATTGTAAACTATGAACCTACCTGGAGCCCTATTAAAGTAGAGCAACGCCTTGGGAGAGTGTGGAGACTAGGTCAAGAAAGGGAAGTAACAAGCTACACGCTATTCCTAGCCATTAGGAGTGACAGGGATGTTCTAGACGTATTGTACAAAAAGTTGCTATCATGGGGCCGTTCCCTCCAAGAATCCAGGGTGACTATTGGAGAGGAAATTGTCATAGACATGATGACAGAGGAAGGCTCTACAACCATTCCTATTAATGAAGCAAAGGGAACACCGAGATACAGTGAATACAAAGCATTATTAACGTATATACGTGAGGGACGTAGAGGGCTTGAGCACTACGTTCAGAGTATCATAAATGCCCTAGCGTCTCTAAAAAGTAACCTTGAAAGAGTGGGTCTGACTAGAAGAAATATTGCATTTAGGACTGAAAGATTGCTTAGCGAGGTTCTTGGTGATTTCCGTGGAAATGATATTGATCAAGTAATGAAGGAACTATTCATTGTAACGGCGGAGCTCAGAGGACGGCATGTCAAAATTAATGGAGATCGGGTATTTGCAGGTACCTTTAGGCTAAATAATGTACATGATTTCTACAGTAGTACCCTGTCACTTCTCTCAAATACCGATACCTTGGAT
>WAON01000199.1 GCA_015521265.1 Desulfurococcales archaeon | reverse complement strand
GAGGCCAACGCTCATTCGTAGAATAATCTCACCCCTCCTCACTTCAACGCTGCTACGTGGAAGTATTGCGGGTGATGGTTTTGGAACTGTTATGAGGCAGCTGTTACCGGTGCCGCATTTCCATGATTTCTTCTTGGCTTCTCTGTATAGGATCCTGTGGAGTGTGTCTGTTAGGGGTTGGGCGTGTTTCCATGGGAACTCCCCGGTTTCCACACCGTGAAAATCCCGGGGCAAAACAACAACAAGCCATGAAGGAGGAGCATAAGGATCCTCCTGCACCCTTGTAAACCATGCCCTTACACTATTATACTCAAAGACAAGGTCTTTAAGAACCTTGTATGCACCATACCCTTTCCCGTCGAGCCTGCTGGTGATTTTTCTAGTATTCGTCAAATCGATCGATTCCTTCATGCCCTATCAAGTCCCTTAACTATTGGTTGTTTTGAACATGTATTACTGCTTAGCTACTCTTAATTCTCTATGGTTAGTAGCAGGTAATTCCTAGTACGCATTCACATTTTCCAAGCCGTGCCGGGTTTAGTTGTTGTTTTAGTATTGGCTGGTAGACAGCGTTTGCAATAGTAGCTTTAAGCGTGAAGTCTAGTATTATGAGGACTATTGCTGTTATAAGCATTACCTTATACTGTTTATCTATGAGGCCCCTCCAACCCCTATACTTTAATAAGTAGATCATCGTCCTCGCTAGTACTGTTCCCAGAAATACATAACCTATAACTCTTATAATAGCGTAGATCGGCCAGCCCATAAGAATCGTTACCGGTGAGTAATTACTAGCCCATACTAGTAATCCATAATACGTATTCATGTAATTTAACAGTACTGCACCCATGAACAAACCAGCGATCCCGGCTGTTAGGAAGCTGGCTAGTGTGAATACCGTTATCTCCTTGATCTTCGGAATTAAGAACAGCGATATGTCTCCCTCAGCACCCTTACCAGTCTCGATCCACATGAACATTTCATGGCTGTAGCGCCATCCGTTAATAATGTTTTGTATTAGTAAGCGGTTACAGCCTGCTACCGCGAATAACCCGGCTACGCTTATAACCATTAACAGGCTCCAAAGCAGTACTAGGCCCGATGCTCTCCATAGCCTGCCTTGGTAGACTTCGGGTATAAAGAAATAGATTATTATAAGGGATTGAGCTGCGGGGAGCAATAAGCCTCCACTATTTTGGATTAGCGGGATCGTTATTAGTGGGGTTAATGCTATTATAACCCCTATCTCGATCCACAGCGGATATTTATAATTGATCCATCGATCAATTCCCAGGAATCTCTTCAAAGACATAGAATACACCAGTCATCCCAGCTATTATTGATAGAATAATAACTGGTTATAAATAAATACAAAGCATTACCCGGATGAGTAAGGTTAAGCGCCGGGGGCGGGATTCGAACCCGCGCGCCCCTTCCCGGGGCAGTAGGTCTCTCAGCCCCTACTATGTAGCCGGAAACCCTATTCCCCTTGGGGGGCTGGAGGCTCTCACCTTATTGGGGTCTCGGGCCTACCCCCTTAGGCCGCTCGGGCACCCCGGCTTTTCATAATATTTCTTGTTTTTAGGGGTTTTATTTCTTGGTAATCTTGACTTGGATGCTTTTAATTGTTTTACATGCTTGTCTTAGGGTTGTACATGTTATTAGTGTGATCTGTGTTAGTGTTAGTATTACAGCGTATATTACGTAGACTACTTCGTCGAAGATCATTAGTGATAGGGAGTCTAGGAGCTTGATAACCCATTCAGCCGGCTCCCTAATATGTACATGTGCCCACCAGCTTACCGGGTACATTAATGGCCATAATCCTATTAGGGCTAGGACTAGTAATCCATAAGTTAGCGTCCAGAAACTCCTCTTCTCCCTAAGCATTAATAGTATTGCGAAGCCGGTTGTGGGTACTAGGTATTGGAAGTTAACCCTCCAGTAACTAGCCGTATAGGCTATGTAGCCTAGGCTTGTATACTTAATTGTTTTCTTCTCGTACAGGTAGGCTAGTATTATGAGTATTAATAGTATTAGGTATACCCAGATCCACTGGGTAGTGATCTTTTTGAAATCGTAGCCTCCATGCTCTGATGCTAGGAAGGCTATTGCCGTGAACCCGTTGAACGTGTATACTATTGGTGATACATAGGTTGGGCTTGAAACCGATCTAAGCGCTTTCAAGTAAATCCAGAGGCTTTGGGGGGCGTAGATGAAGAAGGGTGCGTAGAAGGATCCTACTAGCCCGGTGATTAGGGCGAGCTGTAATAAACCCTTCAAGCGATGATTGAGGAGGAGGTCTATTGCTAGTATTATGAATGGATAAATCATTGTTGGCTTAAAGCCTATTGATACAGCGAATAACAACGCTGTTAAGAGTCTGCCTGTGCGTGTATTATAGCGGTACGTGTACATGGATAGACCGGTGATGTAGAAGAATAATGGTATCTGGTCGAACATTCCATATATGCTTGAAATATAGATTGTCATGGGGTTGTAGTAGTATATTATGGGGGCTAGATACGCGTACTTCCCCCTAACACCCAGCTTCTCAGCGTAGAAATATATTGATAATGCTACGAGTGTATCGAATAATATGTAGAGCGTTTTTACGGCAACTATCCAATCGATAGGTGCGTACACGTAGTATGTGGAGCCCTTCCAGTAATGGACGACTTCGCCGGGCGCAACTAGTCTAAGAAGGCCTAGTACTAGTATGAGTAAGGGACCGTAAACGTAGGGCCAGCCATAAGCCCATCCCTCATTAGCCGCCTGGCTACCGTCGCAGTACATGTAGAAGCCTAAGCCGTGTCGTAGGAATGTATCTGCGAATCCCGCGAATTGCGGTATATCGCTCCCAGTAGTGTAGGGTGCCAGGATGAAGCGGAGTACCAAGCCGGGCAGCAGTAATAATAGTAGCTTTATAACATCCCTTCCAAGCTTCAAGTAGTATACCACCACGCCTCATTATTAAAAACTGATTAGAGTATTGATTATTAAACATGGCTACCTGGAAAATATATTTCTAGAGGGGTGTTCTAGCAGTGGATCCGTTAATTATTGCTAAGAAACTTATCGGTACGCCTAGTGTTTCTGGTGGGGAGGGTGATATCGCGTATCTGTTAAGGGATTTGCTTGTAGAGGCTGGTGTTGATAAAGCCTTTATCGATGATTATGGAAGCGTTATCGGGATCCTTAGAGGGGGTGTTGATCATAGTATTGTTTTTGAAGGCCATATGGATACCGTTCCCCCCGGTAGTCTCGATGAGTGGAGTCATAACCCCTATGATCCAGTTGTTGTAGATGATAAGTTGTTTGGCCGTGGAGCTGCGGATATGAAGGGTGCTATTGCCTCAATGGTAGCTTCTATCCCCCGTGTTAAGGAGGGTGATCGCCCGTCGTTATACTATGTCTTCGTACCACACGAGGAGATCTGTGAGGGAGTATTGTTCGGTAAAGCCCTCGAGGAAACGCTGGGGTTAGCTCCGGACCTAGTTGTTTTGGGTGAAGCAACTAATTTAAACCTATACCGTGGGCAGCGTGGTAGGAGTGTTTATCGTGTTGAAGTATATGGTCGTAGTGCTCATGCATCTATGCCTTGGGAGGGTGTTAACCCGTTAAAGCCTTTGTCACGCTTAATCCTCCGCCTCGATGCTGTGATGGATCGGCTGCCTTCTCATCCTGTTTTGGGTAAGACTAGTTTGTCTCCAACAGTTATCGATTGCGAGCCGGGTTTTCCACCGATGATACCTGATCATTGTAGGCTGGTTATAGATGCTAGGTTCCCGGTTGGTGTGGGTAGGGGTAATGTATTGAATACTCTACGCTTAGTCTTAGACGAGTATCGAAACGAGTATCTTAGGGCGGAGCTCAACGTTTTAGAGGAAGATGTGGAGACTTGGAGGGGTAGGAGATTGAGGGTTACACATTATTATCCGGCATGGCTAGTCCCCGTTGAAAAGATTAAGCCTCTACACGGATTCCTCCAGGGTATAAACGAGTCTATGAGGATTGGTACATGGCTTTTCAGCACTGATGGAGTTTATAGCGCTGGTGTTAAGGGTTACTTGACGATAGGTATTGGGCCTGGAGATGAGAGGCTTTCCCATAAGCCGAATGAGTATGTGCCGGTTAAGCACCTCTATAAAGCCGTCGAGCTCTACCAGGGTGTTGTCAAGTACTATACGGGTGTTGGCCGTTTTGAGTAGTGAATTATTCCGTGTAGAGTTCACAGTGCATGCGCGTAGGAGGATGGCTGAGCGGGGTATTAGTGTTGAGGAAGTTTATAATGCGTTAAACCAGCCTGTCCAGGTGGTTTATGATAGGCTTAGAGATGCATATATCTCTGTTTCGCCGGGGGGTTGTGGTGTTGTCTATAAACAATTTGGTAGACGTATTATTGTCTTAACAGTTCTCGGACGGAGGGAGTATGAAGTACTCCGAGCCGTTTATGGTCGTTCTAGGTATAAACTAGTAGTTTAGCAACGATCTCTACGGTCCCGGAGGGGCTTGCATCTTAACATTCGCTATACTCTCATAGTTTAATAGATCGCTTATTACTTTATCCATTAATGGGCTGTACTGGTTATTCCTAATATATACGTCTAACTGCTCGATTTCTCTAATAGTTTTTATGAGCATATCTAGATGATCTATTTTCAGCTTTAGGTTTTTAAGGGTATTATTCAGCCTATTATTATAGTTCTCGAGGACTCTTGGATCAATTGATCCATGCTTTAGGTAAGCTATCTTTTCCTGGTAGGTTGACTTCAATAACTCGATATTCATTGATAAATCCTGGATTATCTTTCCCAACTCATTGATTATAGTTTTAGTTTTCTCGACCACCTTCCCGTCCTCGTACAGTAATAGTACACCTAGAGTTAAGTGTAGGTTTACTAGTCTATCCTGGATACCTATTAATTCCTCATCTATCATGGTTAGATGGGTTAGTGTTAGGTTTGCTATGTATCCAGTATTGTTTGATAGTATTCCGGACTCATTTATCCCTTCCTCAGCGATCCTTGATAATGTGTATTCAGCATATCTAGCCGATAGCTTTAACTGTATTGAAGCCATATTCCTCAAGTCAGCTTTGATCCTCTCCAGCTTACCCATTGCATCACTGTAGATTAGGGCTGAGTAGAGTAGTCCAAGTGAAAGAGCTACTATTACTATAATACATACTAATAGCCTGGGATTAATCCTCAAAGACGCATTCACCATGCACCCATGTTGCTACACATATAATAATTGTTTATTCAAATATGTAAACTCATCGTTTAGGAGTTGAATACAGGGCCCGGATACATTATTATGGAGAAAATAGTAGAGGTGCCGCCGCCGGGATTTGAACCCGGGTCACGGGCTTTCCCTGCATCCCCCCATTATTGGAGGGTGTGTTGCTCGAAAGGCCCGCATACTTGGCCGGGCTATACTACGGCGGCTCCTTATTTTTCCAAGTGTATGCGTGGTTCTTATATTTTATCATTAGATTATTCTTGTAGGCTTGTCTTTACAGTGTTTTTATTGGTATATTTATTTTATTCCATAGTTTTATTAGTTATAAGGGTGTGTGTATTTTTCTAGGTATAGTGTTTTGTTGTGGGTTAGACTTATCGTTATTGATTGGTTGGGGGTGTTGTTGTAGTGAGGATATGGGAGATTGCTAGGAAGCCTAGGCTTGTTATTAGGGAGCTTGACTTGCCTTTAACTGTTGTTCGTAGCCGTGCTCGTCGTAGTGGTGAGTATATTATTCCCGTGTTGAAGGGTTATGTTGAGGATCGCGTGCTTGGTTTCCTTACTCCAATAGAGCTTGTAATGCCTACTAGTCATCATACTAGGATTCGTGTTAGGGATGCTTTGAGGGAGCACCCTGTTCTCAGTGAGGATATGACTCTTGGGGAGAGTTTTGAGAGGATTAGGGAGTCAAGGGTTTTTGGTGCTCCGGTTGTTGATAGTGTTGAGAACATGGAGCTTAGGGGTGTTGTAACCCTACTAGACATGTTGTCCTACCTTGTTAAGGCTGGGTATAAGCCGATTGCTGAGAGTGTTAATGAGGTTATGACTACTAAGAACTTAGATAAGATCATTGTTACTCGTGATGAGAGGGTTAACCGTGTTTGGAGCAGGATAGTCTATCATGCACAGCCCGGCGTAGTTGTCGTCCGTAGCTTGGAGGAGCCTATTCCTCAGGGTATTGTTACTTTTAGGAACTTCATCGAGAAGGGCCGCTGGCTTTTCCACCGGGAGAGCGAGCAGCATATCACGAGTCCAGCGAAGATCTGGAGGATTATGACTCGTGGAACACCGGTTGCTACTCCCGACATGCCTGTTGAAGCTGTTGCTGAAGCTATGGCTAGGCTTGAGCTTACAATGATCCCTGTAATTGATGAGAACGGGCATGTAGTCGGTATAGTTACGCTTGAAGACTTGGTGAGAGCGTATCTCGAGGGTGCTAAGCCCGGCCGCGTCAGGGTTCCGGCTAGGGTGCCTATGCCTATCGTTGTCCGTGCTGAGGAGAAGTTTACCTATGCTAGCCGGGAGAAGATCATGGAGCAGGTGCTGGTAGCCCGCGCCGCCCCGGTTGTTCGGGCTGGTATTTTAGCGGAAGATATAGCACTGGATGAATTACCGGCTGTAACTATTAATGACACCGTAGAGCATGCTCGTAGGGAGATGCTTCGTCGAAGGACTGATTACCTATTAGTTGTTGATGAGGATGAGAATATTGTCGGTGTTGTTTCTAAGTGGAATATGCTCTACGCGCTGGGGCTTAAGGGCCCGTTGTGGAGGCGGAGGAGTAAGGATAGGTACTTTATAGATTATATTATGACTCGGAATGTTCCAAGGGTTAGGAGGGATACGCCTGTAGAGAATGTTGCTTTGAGCATGGTTAATTCTGAGAGTGAAGTAGTGTTCGTTGTTGATGAGAAGGGTGAGATTATAGGTTTTATTACGAAGGATCAAGTTATTGAAGCTGCCGGTAAGATTGTTGGAGACCTCCTAGTTGAAAACGTGATCATGCCCGGTAAAACCGCTAGCGTACACCCATTCCACAGCCTATACCACACGGTTAACAAGATGAAGGCATTATACCTAGACGCACTAACCGTTTACGATGGCTCGAGGGTTCTCGGAGTAGTATCAGCGAATAGGCTACCCTTCGTAGCCTTCGAAGACGCTGTAACAGGTGTTAAGAGCCGGAGGCTGATATGGGTTAGGAAACTAGTAAGGGGAGCAGCCCGTAGGGGTAGATACGTCAAGATCACGCCGCTACTAGCAATAGACGTAATGGTACCATACCGTAAATACATACCGCCAAACACACTACTAGCCAAAGCAATAGAAATGATGAAACAGGCAAGACTAAACGGAATACCAGTACTAAGCGAAGACAGGGAAATAGTAAGCATAGTATCAAAGAACGACATACTAAGAGAACTAGCACGCCGCGCAAAACAACTAGTAGAAATCGAAAAACGCGAAAAAACAAAAACAGAAAAAGAAGAAAAAGCAAAAACAACATAACAAAAACACCCACAAGGAATATAAACAAGACAACCTTTTCAAATAACAATACATAGAAAAACACACAGAGAAAAACGCGGCGGTCGTCTAGCCTGGACTAGGACGCCGGCCTGCCACGCCGGAGATCCCGGGTTCAAATCCCGGCCGCCGCACCATTTCTCCCCATAAAAACACTTATCTGAATCTTATACACTGTATTGTTGATCTATACCAACCGAACCCGGGGTTCCACGATGAAGGGGGGCTTGGTTGGGATAAGCACCTCTACTAGACCATAAAATATTTAAACAACCACGAAACCCAATAACCAGGGTAGCAACCAGAAAGAACTGAAAGACATTCTCTGAATTTAATTAAATAGGATAATAG